>NZ_JAHKKC010000086.1:0-231 GCF_020496585.1 Alcaligenes sp. 13f | reverse complement strand
CGCTGGACAACAGCCTGGCAGCGGTGCAGGCGTTGAACGAAGGCGATACGCTGGTTGAGGAGATTCGCTACACGATCACGGACGCCGATGGAGATACGAGCGAAGCGACGCTGACGATCACGATCAATGGTCAGACGGATGGTCCTCCGGTGGTGACGCCGGAAGATGGTGATGGAGATGTCTCTGAGGGCCACAACAGTGTGGTGGAGAACACTGGCGCGACGGTCGATG
>NZ_JAHKKC010000085.1:0-241 GCF_020496585.1 Alcaligenes sp. 13f | reverse complement strand
CTCGCGGCACTCGCACCCGTAATGTCCACGCCGTTGATCGTCACCGTGGCAATGCCCGCTTCCGCAGACACGCTCACCGTGCCATCGACCGTCGCGCCAGTGTTCTCCACCACACTGTTGTGGCCCTTAGAGACATCTCCATCACCATCTTCCGGCGTCACCACCGGAGGACCATCCGTCTGACCATTGATCGTGATCGTCAGCGTCGCTTCGCTCGTATCTCCATCGGCGTCCGTGATCG
>NZ_JAHKKC010000084.1:0-241 GCF_020496585.1 Alcaligenes sp. 13f | reverse complement strand
CTCGCGGCACTCGCACCCGTAATGTCCACGCCGTTGATCGTCACCGTGGCAATGCCCGCTTCCGCAGACACGCTCACCGTGCCATCGACCGTCTCACCGGTGTTCTCCACCACGCTGTTGTGGCCCTTAGAGACATCTCCATCACCATCTTCCGGCGTCACCACCGGAGGACCATCCGTCTGACCATTGATCGTGATCGTCAGCGTCGCTTCGCTCGTATCTCCATCGGCGTCCGTGATCG
>NZ_JAHKKC010000083.1:0-246 GCF_020496585.1 Alcaligenes sp. 13f | reverse complement strand
TCTCCACCACGCTGTTGTGGCCCTCAGAGACATCTCCATCACCATCTTCCGGCGTCACCACCGGAGGACCATCCGTCTGACCGTTGATCGTGATCGTCAGCGTCGCCGTCGAGGTATCGCCATCGGCGTCCGTGATCGTGTAGCGAATCTCCTCAACCAGCGTATCGCCTTCGTTCAACGCCTGCACCGCTGCCAGGCTGTTGTCCAGCGTGTAGCTCCACGTGCCGTCGCCGTTGTCGACCAGCA
>NZ_JAHKKC010000082.1:0-339 GCF_020496585.1 Alcaligenes sp. 13f | reverse complement strand
CCATCGGCGTCCGTGATCGTGTAGCGAATCTCCTCAACCAGCGTATCGCCTTCGTTCAACGCCTGCACCGCTGCCAGGCTGTTGTCCAGCGTGTAGCTCCACGTGCCGTCGCCGTTGTCGACCAGCACGCCGTACTGCGCGTCGCCCGTGTTGATGACCGTCGTCGAGGCATCCGCACCCAGCGTGTCGTTGTCCAGCACATTGCCCGTAACCGGCGCTACCGCATCTTCCGTGACCTGCGCCACATCGTCTTCGGCTACCGGCTCCGTATCCAGAATCTGGATCACCAGGTCGTTGCTGCTCGATACGCCAGCCACATCCGTCACTTCCACCGTGAAG
>NZ_JAHKKC010000081.1:0-386 GCF_020496585.1 Alcaligenes sp. 13f | reverse complement strand
GTTGCGGGTCCCATGCGCGGGTCAGCTGTTGTAACAGTGTTGATTTGCCGCATCCGGTTCGCCCGAGAATCGCTATATGTTCCCCGGCGTTTACCTGAAGAGAAATCCCTTTAAGTGCCTGTTGAGATTGCTCCGGATAAGTGAACTGAACATCCCGTAACGTCAGCGAAACGCGATCGGCAACACGAGTTTGGGTATCAGGAAAGGTGACCTCCGGTTTTTGATCCGTTAAGTCAGAGATACGTACGGCAGAGGCAATGACTTGCCCCAGATGCTGAAATGCACCCGTTACTGGTGCCAGTGCTTCAAACGCGGCTAACGCGCAGAAGACAAACAGGGCAATTAACGCGCCGGGTTGAGCATTGCCGCCAACGCCGCCAGACGCC
>NZ_JAHKKC010000080.1:0-398 GCF_020496585.1 Alcaligenes sp. 13f | reverse complement strand
GCATTTAGACAGGCCTTCACCCGGATGGCGGTCGTCTCTGACTCTCCGTGTCCACCCCAGAGTAACTTCCGGCCCGCGAGGCTCCCGGACGACATGCCGGGGAGGCCGATGACGGCCTCCCCGGCAGCGGTTACGCGATGACTGCGGACTCCCGCAGGGAGGCGAGCGTGGGCTCGTCGTAGCCGAGCTCGGCGAGCACCTCGGCGGTGTCCGCGCCCTTCTCGTGCGGCGCCTCCGGCACCCGCGGCGGGGTGCGGTCGAACCGCGGCGCGGGCGCGGGCTGCACGACGCCGCCGATGTCGACGAACGTGCCGCGAGCGGCGTTGTGCGGGTGTTCCGCCGCCTCCCACGGGCTCAGCACCGGCGTCAGGCACGCGTCCGTGCCCTCGGCTTTCGCG
>NZ_JAHKKC010000007.1:0-223862 GCF_020496585.1 Alcaligenes sp. 13f | reverse complement strand
TACTCGGGTTTGGAGTGTCTAGTTACCCTGTTGGGCAGTCTAGGGGGCGTAAGAATACGGACGAGCGTTTGATAAACGTCGCCGTAAGGCAGAGTCTCTTCCGTAGAAGTGTTTCTGTCGTTTGAGACGCCAGCCAAGGCTGGGTCTTTTGACTTGTGTCAGGCACCATGGTGCGCTGTTTGATAACTGTGATTAGTACCCTGAACCTGCTCCTTGGAAGAGTAGGTCGTTCGGTTCTCAAGGGTTGAACCGACGCAGAACGACATCTACGTGTCGCACCAGATCGAGAAATATATAGCCGTGCCTGTATCTTGCACTTAGGATTTTTGTGGGTGTGTTGGCTGTTTGGTCAGGGCTTTACACAATCACTGCCGTCACCGTCACCGTCACCGTCACCGTCACCGTCACCGTCACCGTCACCGTCACCGTCACCGTCACCGTCACCGTCATCGTCATCGTCATCGTCACCGTCATCGTCACCGCCACCATCAAGATCACAGCAACAGCAACAGCAACAGCAACAGCAACAGCAACAGCAACAGCAACAGCAACAGCAATAGCAATAGCAGTAACTACTGCTATCTCAGCCTTTGCTATTTCCACCTTGGCTGGTGCTGTGTAGCCCTTATTTCATTCAGGGAGCGACTCTTTATGAGGTGGGAGGGATGGGAATGCAGAGAACTCTAAATAATAAAAAGCGCCCCGTTTATGACGGGACGCCTTGCTTTGGATACTGCGGGGTGCGCTTACCCTAAGAGTGCTATTCAGCTATTCAGCTATTCAGTTCATTAGTTCGTCACTCGTTAGCTCACAAATTAGTGGCGGATAGCTGGAAA
The DNA here is from genome assembly GCF_020496585.1 of Alcaligenes sp. 13f. Lineage (NCBI taxonomy): Bacteria > Pseudomonadati > Pseudomonadota > Betaproteobacteria > Burkholderiales > Alcaligenaceae > Alcaligenes > Alcaligenes sp. 13f. The sequence continues at coordinate 223,026 of NZ_JAHKKC010000007.1, read as the reverse complement.
ATCATTTCATATCAGGAGTTGAATATAAAACTCCCATATTTCTTATTTAGCAGGGGCTGTTTTGGTTTTGAACAGCCATTGTTGAGGCGGCCATTGAGCCAGGATCACCCCCGCCAGGGTTAGCAGTCCGCCGCTCACATGGTGTGCGCCCAGTTGTTCGCCCAGCAATGGGATGGCCAGCATGGCGGTCATGAAGGGCAGGATATTCAGGAACAGGCTGCATCGGGCTGGGCCCAAGTGAGCAATGCCTTGGATCCAGCAGTAGGGCAGCAGGACGGAGGCTAGGATACCTGCATACAGGATCAGGGGGACGGTCTGTGCATTCAATTGAGTTTGTTCAGCTGGCAGCCAGAGGAAGACGGGCAGCAGGGTGATCAAGGCGCCCCAAGCTTGCAGATAGGTTGATTGCCAGGCTGGCACAGTAATATGCCATTTCTTCAAAAAGACGCTGTAAAAGGCATAGCTCAATGCTGCTGTCAGCATCAGTAGGTCGCCAGAGCGGACCCCTTGGCTGAGCAGTTGCAGGGGATGGCCACCGCTAATCAACCAGACGGTTCCAAACAAAGCCAGCAAAGCGCCGGGCAGCATGCCGCGAGGTCCGGAGCCTGGTAGCAGCAATCGTGTGGTCAACAAGGTTAGTAAGGGTGTTAACGCGGTAATCACGGCCATATTGGTGGCACTGGTGCTGGCTGCTGCCCAATAAGACAGGCATTGATAAAACGCCATACTCAGAAATCCCAGAAATAGCAGTTTGGGTAGTTGAGGACGGATCGAGTGCCAGTGTCGCCAGACAGGGCGAGCGGCAAACAGGCTCATGATGGCCAGCGCCAGCACGACTCGATAAAAACTCATGGCAGGTGCGGCGATCAGGCCGTGCGCCATTTTGGAAACAATGACATTGCCGGACCACAACAGCATGGTCACCAGCGGATAAGCATAGTTGCGCATTGGAAGCATCCATCAATAAGGAAGACGTATGCTCGCTGTAGACCGACTTGCCTGTCTTTCGCTAAACTGACTTGAATTAGCGCAAATGGGACAGCTTGTGCTTGATCCTCTTATTCATATTCCGGTTGAGCTGGCCAAGATGCCTATTAGTGGTTTGGCAGCAGACTATCCGGACGGCCATCTTATTCACGAACATCAGCATGTACGTGCGCAGTTCTTGTACGCCGTGCAAGGGGTGATGGTGATTGATGCCCAGGAAGGGCGCTGGGTGGTTCCTCCTAGCCGTGGCGTTTGGCTGCAACCGGGTCGTCCTCATACGGTTCGCATGCGCGGGCAGGTCAAAATGCGCACGATCTTTGTGGATGAGGATGCTGCTCCGGGCTTGCCGGCGCGTAACTGCGTGCTGGATGTCAGCCCTTTGCTACGGGAGCTGATTCTGGAGGCCAGCCGAATTCCTTTGGTGTATGCGCAAGACAGTCGCGATGGCCGCTTGATGCGTTTATTGCTGGATGAACTGCGCGAGTTGCCTGTATTGCCGTTTCATCTGCCCTGGCCCGAAGAGCCGCGCTTGCTATTGGTGTGTCGACATCTGGAGGCTAGCCCCGATGATGATAGAGATGCAGATGCCTGGGCCAGGCAACTGGCCATGAGCGTCAAAACTTTCCACCGCCTGTTTCGTCGCCATACCGGCATCAGCTTTGGGCAATGGCGTCAATTCGCTCGCTTGCTGGGGTCTTTGGAGGGCTTGGCAGCCGGTGAGCCTATTGTGCAAGTGGCTTTACAACACGGTTATGCCAGTCAAAGCGCATATGCCGCCGTGTTCCGGCGGCATTTTGGGGTCACTCCCAGAGAGTTTTATCGCTCTAAAGACAGCGCGGGCGACGCAGTTTAGTCCGCTAGCTCCAGTAAAAGCCGGGCCAGCATGTCGGGGTGTGTCATCAACGCGCAGTGCCCACTTTCCAACTCACGGAATTCCCAGTCTTTCTGCTGACGGGCCCATTCACGTGAGGTATCAACCCCTCTGAAAGTGGGTTGTATGCAGGAGATATAGGAGCAAGGGCGGCCATTGCCGATGACGGGGTTCTGTAAGCGCAGGGAAGAGCGGTAGACGCTAAGCGGCTGTGGCGTCAGGCGGTTACCGACAAAGTGTAGATCTTCTGTGGCATGCAGGCCCAGTGCACTCAGTGGAGGAGGGGGGACGGCAGGAATGGCGCTTTTCCCAGCAGAGGCCACCATGCTGTCGACAATCTTTTCTGGCAGGGTGTCGAAGGTGCTGGTGCCGCTGGGCAGGATAAAGGCGTCCAGGTAAATCAGTTGTTGAATGCAGCGCGGCATGACGTCGGCGACGCCGCTAATGACCAGTCCTCCAAAGCTGTGGCCCACCAGAACCACGTTGGAGAGTTCCTCCCAACGTATCAAATTAGCGACATCATCTACAAAGGTGTTCAGGGTGATGTCCGCACTAAGCAAGTGGCTGCGTTCGCCCAGGCCTGTCAGTGTGGGGGTATAGACTTTATGCCCCTTGGCCCGTAGCCGGGCAGCCAGTCTGGACCAGCACCAGCCACCGTGCCAAGCACCGTGAACCAGCACAAAGGTCAGGCTGTCGGAGACTTCGTCCGTATCTTCCTGACATTCATAGGCAAAGCTGTGCGAGCGGGCACCGGAGGGGCCGGGAGCAGGGATATAGCTACCGCCGCCTTGTTGTTGTGTGGCCTGTGCAGGTCGGGATTCCTGGTGTTCATTAAGTTCGCTCGGACGAGGGGTACGACTCGAAGACATGCTGAAACTCCCAAAATGGCTGCATGTACTGTAGCTGCCTTGCCGCATGAATGCCAGTGATGCAGGACAATTTCGGCCTGGAGTATTTCTGCGACTCCCTAAGCGGCGCTACACAGCGTAAAATAGATCCTTTACCGCTTTATTATTGGCTCGATACTTTCATGCACCAGCGAATTCTGATTCTTGATTACGGCTCCCAGGTCACCCAGCTTATTGCGCGTCGCGTACGCGAAGCCGGTGCGTACTGTGAAATTCACCCCGGTGATGTCAGCGATGAATTCATCCGTTCCCAAGAAGGCCTGAAAGGGATCATTCTGTCGGGCAGCCACGCCTCGGTCTACGCCGAAGACGCTCTGCAAGTTCCTGCCGCCGCGTTTGAAGCCGGCGTACCCGTTCTGGGCATTTGCTACGGCATGCAAGCCATGGCCCGCCAACTGGGCGGCGTTACCGAAGGTTCGGACAAGCGTGAATTCGGTTACGCCGAAGTCCGCGCCCATGGCCACACCAAGCTGCTCGATGGTATCCAGGATTTCGCTACGGCAGAAGGCCACGGCATGCTCAAAGTCTGGATGAGCCACGGCGACAAAGTTACCGCCTTGCCTCCCGGCTTCAAGCTGATGGCTTCCACGCCTACATGCCCCATCGCCGGTATGGCTGATGAAGATCGCGGCTTCTACGCGGTTCAGTTCCACCCCGAAGTCACCCACACCGTTCAAGGCGGCGCCTTGTTCGAGCGCTTTGTGCGCGACATCTGCGGCTGCGTGGGCGATTGGAACATGCCGGACTACGTGCAAGAGGCTATCGCCAATATCCGCGAACAAGTCGGCGACGAAGAAGTTATTCTGGCTCTGTCCGGCGGTGTGGATTCCTCCGTCGCTGCCGCTCTGATCCACCAGGCTATCGGCGACAAGCTGACCTGCGTATTCGTGGACCACGGCCTGCTGCGTCTGAATGAAGCCCAGCAAGTCATGAGCACCTTCGCCGACAATATGGGTTTGAAGATCATCCATATCGACGCTTCCGACCGCTTCCTGGGCAAACTGGCCGGTGTTACCGATCCAGAAGCCAAGCGCAAGATCATTGGCCGTGAATTCGTGGAAATCTTCCAGGAAGAAGCCGCCAAACTCAGCAACGCCCGCTGGTTGGCCCAAGGCACAATCTACCCGGACGTAATCGAATCCGCCGCCGCCAAGTCCGGCAAAGCCACTGGCATCAAATCCCACCACAACGTGGGCGGCCTGCCAGACACACTGAACCTGAAGCTGCTGGAACCCCTGCGTGAATTGTTCAAGGACGAAGTGCGCAAACTGGGCGTAGCCCTGGGCTTGCCACCAGCAATGGTCTACCGTCACCCCTTCCCAGGCCCAGGCTTGGGTGTCCGTATTCTGGGTGAAATCAAGCGCGAATACGCAGATTTGCTGCGTCAAGCTGATGCTATCTTTATCGAAGAACTGCGCAATACGATTGACGAAGAAACCGGCAAGAACTGGTACGACCTGACTTCCCAGGCCTTCACCGTCTTCCTGCCAGTGAAAAGCGTAGGCGTGATGGGCGATGCACGTACTTATGAGTACGTTGTTGCCATGCGTGCCGTGCAGACAACAGACTTCATGACGGCTGACTGGGCTGAACTGCCATACTCGTTGTTGAAGCGTACCTCTGGCCGCATCATCAATGAAGTGCGTGGCATTAACCGTGTGACGTACGACGTTAGCAGCAAGCCGCCAGCGACGATTGAGTGGGAATGATCCCGCGTCCGGCATAGACTGGCACCAAAGAGCATTAAAACACCTCTAAGCCCGCGTAATTGCGGGCTTTTTTCGTTCTTGGTGTGGCACTATCTGGCAAATTTTCGTATCGCCAAGCACCCCGTTTTTATGGCATGGTACATGGTACGATTTGAACCTGATGCCATGTTCGGCACTCGATACCATGCCGCCTTTGATGGGGCGTTCATGGTATCGAATTTATGTAACCCATTGTCCTGAAAGAATTTTTTTTGAGGGTGCGGGGGCTTTTTGAGCATGGTATTTTTGAGAGGAAACCCAACCCGACCATGCTGACTGATACCAAGCTGCGCAACCTCAAGCCAAAGGACAAGCTCTATAAAGTGAATGACCGTGACGGCCTCTACGTGGCCATCACGCCTGCGGGGTCGATTTCATTCCGCTACAACTACTCGATCCACGGCAGGCAGGAGACCATCACCTTCGGCCGTTACGGTGTCGGAGGGATCACGCTAGCGGAAGCCCGCGAACTGCTGGGCGAAGCCAAGAAGATGATCGCCGCAGGGAAATCTCCAGCCAAGGAGAAGGCGCGGGACAAAGCCCGCGTCAAGGATGCAGAGACATTCGGCGCGTGGGCCGAGAAATGGTTGCGCGGCTATCAGATGGCGCCCAATACCCGAGACATGCGCCGCTCCGTCTACGAACGCGAGTTAAAGCCGAAATTTGGCAACTCGAAACTGATAGAAATTACCCATGAGGACTTGCGAGCGCTGACAGACGTCATCGTAGAACGAGGCGCACCGGCAACAGCGGTGCATTCGCGAGAGATCGTCTTGCAGGTCTACCGCTGGGCCATCGAGCGCGGCCAGAAGGTCGAGAACCCGGCCGATCTGGTGCGCCCCTCGACCATCGCCAAGTTCGAGCCGCGAGATCGAGCACTGACGCCCGATGAAATCGGCTTGATGTACCAGTACATGGAGCGTATCGGCACCACACCTTCAATTCGAGCGGCTGCCAAGCTGCTGTTGCTGACGATGGTACGCAAAAGCGAACTGACTAACGCAACGTGGAGCGAGATCAATTTCACCGAAGCGCTTTGGACAATCCCCAAGGAGCGGATGAAACGCCGCAACCCCCATTTGGTGTTCCTGTCTAGGCAGGCGCTCGACATTTTCATAGCTCTGAAAACCTTCGCGGGCGGCTCGGAGTACGTGCTGCCATCGCGCTATGACTCGGACTTGCCGATGAGCAGCGCGACGCTCAATCAGGTGCTCACGCTGACCTATCGTCTGGCCCAGAAGGAAGGGCAGTCGCTTGGCAAGTTCGGACCGCACGACCTGCGGCGCACAGCCAGCACGCTTCTACATGAGGCGGGCTATAACACTGACTGGATCGAGAAGTGCCTTGCGCACGAACAGAAGGGGGTTCGCGCCGTCTACAACAAGGCCGAGTACCGCGATCAGCGCCGGGCAATGCTTCAGGATTGGGCGGACATGATCGATGAGTGGACAATCAGGAAGCCCCGCCTCAAGGACTGATTCGGAGCCTTGAGATCTGCATTTTGTCGCGAAATGCCCACTTCGGTGGGCATTTTTTTTGTCCGTAAAATGTATGAATTTCCGGACGCAATAAATTGGCTTTCAGCGCCTATTTTAAACCTAATAAAAACAGCGGTTTGCGTTATCAAGTTTGTCCGTCAAACCGTGAATTTACGGACATTAAGTTATTGATTTAATTGAAAAAATGTGTGGTTAAATGCTGGAAATCACCGGCATTGTGTAGCAATAATTAAACCTCAGATGATGACAAAATGAGGTATTCGGTGTGGAAAGAGAATTAAGGAGAGCGCGTAAAGTTCTCATTAGCAAAAAGCAGCTGCTAGAGATGATTCCACTGTGCGAGCGCACGATCTACAACTTCGAAAAGCAGGGGAAATTTCCTCAGCGCATCGCACTTAGTAGCCGCAAGGTCGTGTGGGATTTAGCCGAGGTCGAGGCATGGATTGATGCATGCAAATATTCCGGCTCGGCCCCTCGTCCCGGAATGGGCGCCTGAATTGTGGCGACCGATTTGCAGGCGACATTTACGAATAGACCGCCTGTACTGGGCTTAATACGGCACCGGTTGGGCCGCACGCATGAGTAGCCGAAACAGCGGTCTCAAGCCCATAGGCGCGGTAATAGGCGACTCTGGCGGGCTACTGGAACGCCTTGAAAATATCAGGAAGCGGAACAGTGACCGAACTGCGGCTGCTGAACGCGGTAGACCGTCTAACGTCTCGACCGTGCATGAACAGATGGAAAGGGCGAAAGAGCGGGACAATGCGTTGTCACTTGTCCGCAGGCCTCCACAAGGCGACGCCCAGCCAGATTTTTTTGTGCCCAGCCTTTATGACGTGGGCGGCCGCGACAATCGCAGCGTCATGGATGTGGCCGTGTTCCGTTTGTCCAAGAAGGACAAGCGAGCCGGAGAACTGATCCGCTATGACCTGCCGGATGGATACGTGGAAGTGTCCGCAGGAGCGCACGGAATGGCCTCCGTTTGGGACTACGACATTGTGCTGATGATGGTGTCTCACTTGACCGAAGCTATGAACCGCTATCGAGAAGGAAAGGGTGGCAAGCCGGGGAGAGTGTTTCGGCTGCATGTTAGCGACATCCTCAGATTTGCCAGACGTGGTAACGGTAGTAGTCAGGTTCAGGGAGTGGAAGCCGCGCTAGATCGGTTGCGGGGTACTACCATCAAGACAGTGCGCGAAAGCGGCAAGTTCCGGACAACCGAAGCCGAGGGGCTGATCGCGCGCTATCGTGTTCTGTCACGCACGGACACCAAGAAGATAAGTTCTGTCGAGATTGAAGCCCCGGAGTGGATTTATCGAGAAGTCACCGAGGGCAAGCGGCCGGAGGTACTTACAGTACATCGGGACTACTTCCTGATCGAGCCGGGCATAGGACGCTTTATCTACCGACTGGCTCGCCGTGCCGCAGGCAGGGATAGCGCTAAATGGGCTTTCAAGACCCTTTACGAACGCAGTGGAAGCGGTGGCTCGTTCAAAAAATTCTGTTTCTTCCTTCGCGGGATCATCAAAGCCGATGACCTGCCTGAATATGCCTTGTGCGAAGAAGCGGGGAAGGATGGCCCTCTACTGGTCATGAGGCACCGCAATTCCTCGTCGGAACCGCTGGGCGGTTCCTAATAGACGGTGAGTGAGATCGCAAAAGAGCCCCGTTGCGGGCTTTTTTTATTTTGATTGACGGACAGTTGGCGGACAAAGTGGTAACAACCCGCCACGCTGTGGATAGAGTGTCTATTAGGAACCTGAAACCGTCTATTAGGAACCATTTCGCCGTCTATTAGGAACCGGTATCCGTCTATTAGGAACTGGCATCGCGCGTAATTCATTGAATTAAAAGATTAAATTTCCTTCTTTTTACGCTAAATCTTTTAAAACTATATATAAAACTGTTTAAAACCCTTTTGCCTGTGCATAAGTCGATGGCCCCATCCGTTAGTTCGGAACTCCTATTCGTGCGAAATCACGCCACGATCCAAAAGCGTGGCCCCCTGCGGGGGTCCCACCGCTTCGCGGCAGCTCCCCTCCCGCATGAAAGGCGTTCGCTCCGCCCCAAGGCGCTGGCCGAGCTTGCTGCCGTGGGTTGGAGGCTGGACGAGTACGCTAAGGGCAAATGGGAAATCGGGCGACCCAAGGCATCCGACCGTAACGCTGCTCCCCCTGTTTAACAGTACCCGGCCAGTTTCTGAAAACCCAGCAACAGCGGGCCTTTGCGGGCCGTTCGCAAATTCCATCCAAGATTCTCCAAGAATCTCTAGCATGCGCGCTAAGTGCCGCGCCTTGATGGCGCAGCTCATCGCTTGCTGCTCTTGGTCGGCCTACGGCCGTTGGGCACCAAAAAAGGTAGGGCGGGCCTGCCGTCGCCGACGCGGCTAGTTCCGTGGATTACCCACCGGTCGCAGCACCTGGTCGAGCCGTTGAAACCGGCAAAAAGACGATCAGGCACCAAAAAGGGAAGGGCAGGGCCAAAACCGACATAAGGCCTCTAACGGCCAGCGAAAGCGTGCAGAATCCCAATCGTATGGGCCTTGGTGGCGTTTTTTCAGTGTCGGAATAGGTTCATGGCTGTCATGTGTGAAAGCTTCTCACAGAGCGATACAGGCCGTTTTTGCGGTGTGTAATAGACGGAGAAGCTGTGGCAGGAAAACAAAACCCCGCACTTAGGCGGGGTTGTGGGCGATGGAACTGGCTGTGCTCGTCAGCGATTGATGACCCTGCCTCGCTGCCGTTCTTCCTCTTCCATCTGAAGGATGGCCATTCTCACACGCTCTACCAGTACCACCTGATTCTTGCTGCCGAAAAGTGGCATGCGATTAAGCATACCCATGCCGCCGTACAAATGCGCAGCAGCAGGCAGAGCCAATCGGTTCACACGATGCTGTAGTGCCGTGTACTGCTTATCCAGGGCATCGAGCTGCGGGCCGAAGCCTTTGCGTCGCAGCCATTGGCCAAGCGCCCACATACCAATACCGAGAACAAAAAAGCCGCCGAGCATTATCAGGCCAAAAAATATATCGTTCATCATGATTACGTCTCCGATTGAGAGTTAACACTAGAAGCCATGCCGGGCACATTGAGCGCGCCGACGTCTCCGGTGCTAGTGGTGTCCGATGCCGGACGAATAATGTTGGATTCCGCTTGTGCAATCGGCTCAGCGCCGTCATCAGGCGCTGGACTGTCACTGCCGGGGACAGGAGGGGGAGATCCGGTGCCCCCGAGCGAAAGCCCGTGGGAGCTTTCCATGCCGGGTACGCTGATAGCGCCCAGCACGCCAAGCGCCCGTGTGGCCACCTCTGCGCCCTGCGCAACAGCCTTGCCGTTGCCGCCAGTCCCTTCTTTTGGTGTCATCTGCCGTTGCTGCGCGACGGCTTGCTGACCCATATCGTCGTCACCACCCTTCGCAGCTTTTCCGGCCTGTTTGGCGGCTTGTTTCAAGCCGCTACCTGATTGTTGGCTAGCAGGCGAAGCGGCCGCCGACACTGGATTCGCCGATCCTGACGCGGCGCCACCCCCGACGCGAGAACCTGCGGCCTTTGCGGTCGCACCGCTGCCCCCTCCTGTGCTTGCGCCAATTCCAGCGCTGCCGACGCCCGTCGCACCACCGATGCCCCCTGCGGTACTGCCGCCTGCCATGCTGGCGTTCAATGCGGAGGCCAGTCCACCACCCGCGGCACTGGCAGCGCCTCCGCCAGTTCCCGCGGCCCCTAGTGCTCCAGCAGCCGGGGCTGCTGCCCCAGCTGTTGCAACAGTAGCGATTGCGGCCGCCGCACCGGCTGCACCGGCTGCGGCCATGCCCCCAATTGCGGAGCCGCCGCCCATCGACGTGCCGTTAATCATGCCGCCGATCAATTCAGGGATAGTTTTGGTCAGGTAGGCGCACACCAAAGACAGGCCAACCAAGGTCATCAACGACGCTTCGTCGTTGGTGTAGGCTGCCGACCATTCTGCGGAAACCTGCATGATCAGCCCCACAATCAGAGTCAGGACAAACAGCTTGGCACCTACCGCAACGGCATAGCGAATGGGAGCCAGTGCATATTCGCGTGTCCATTGAGAGCCACCGAAACCCATGAACAGGACGGCGGCATTGATGATGACGTAGGCCTCTACGAGCGTCACGAACACCAGAGCCGCTATAAACGTGAAACACATCAGGACGATCAATGCAGATACGGCCACTACAACCGATGTGATTGGGCTGAACATCGAAACACCTGCCGTCAGCACCTGCCGTGAAAAGTCCACAGCAGTTGAGAACATATCCCCCGGCATCAGCTCCGCACTACCCAACCCTGCCGCGTGCGCCCCGGCCTGCCGGAAGCTGTTGACGATGGCCCCGCCCCACTCGGTCGCGTGATCGAGCATCGCATAGAAGAACCCTATCACGAGGATGAATTTCACCAGCTCATGGAGGATGTCGCCCAGTTCAGCTCCGCGTATGACCAAAGGAGCAAAAGTCCAAACTAACTGGATGACGGCAAGGCATCCCAAGAGCCACAAGGCGTAGTCATGCAGGCGCGGTGCCCATTGGTTTGAAGCGTTCTGAATCAGCCGCAGAAGGCTGTTCATAGACGTGTTGCTCTGCGCCAAATCGACCCCGGCAGCCATCGCACTAGTTGCAGATAGCAAGAGCACCGCGCCGACAAGCGCGAAAACGGTTGAACGTCGCATAGTCAGAACCCCTCAGACGGGCCGCGAGTGTTTGGGCGGCTGCGGAATTGGTCATCCTGATGGCCATTGCCGACCGCTGCGCATTCCGGCGCGGCGGTGTTCGTGACGACTACGGCCGTCAGTGCCGACCCACCAAGGGCCGAGACGAGGCAGAGGGCGGCAATCAGCGCCTTAGAAATCATCATGGTTAGAACCCCTCAGACGGGCCGCGTGTATTTTCACGGCTGCGGAATTGCTGTTCGGAGGCATCGCTAACGGACTGCCGTTCGTTTTGCTGCGCCATGTAGTTGCCTTGCAGGGTGATTTGCGTGGCCACCAGATCGCGCAGTTTCTGGAGCTGCTGCACGTTCTGCGCCGCAATCTCGTTCCCGGCTTGAATGGCCTGCTGACGGCCAACGGCCGACTGCGAACGGCTCACCAACTGATCCAGCATCGCGTTCTCATCCTCGAATGTGCTGGTATTTACGCCAGCGGCCTGCATGGCCGTGCGGGCGTTATCGAAGCCGGATTGTGCCCAGTCCCGATAGCGCTGCGGCATGTTGTTTTGCCCTTGGCCAATCGAGTTCAGATAGCTGTCATAGCCCTTGAACTGCTGGCGAAACTGTTCGTCCAGATTGCTGATGTTGCGGCCGAGCGACTGCGCCGAGTTGTAGACGCTGGCCACGCGCTGAAGGTCGCCAGTGATGGTGTTGAACATGCGGCTGGGCAGTGACATGCCCTGCTTAATCATGTTGTCGTACTGCTGGATCTGCGTCTGCAACTGCTGGGCCGTGTTCAGTTGCGTGTTGACCGCTTCGGCGTACTCGTACATCTGCTGATAGAACGTCGAGCAGTTCGAGCAGTAGATGGCATAGGCCGGAGCCGGTGCCATGTAGAGACTTACACCAAGGCCTGCGCTTGCCATTGCCAGAGCGAGCGCCGCGCCTCGACCGAATTTTCGGGCGGCATAAGCCGACGTTTTTTGCGATTCTATTTCCATACCGAATACCTCATTTTGTCATCGTCCGAGGTTTGATTATTGACCGATATGGAGCGGTTTTAAATATGCGGATAATCTTGTATCCGCATAGAATTCAAGGGTTTATGTCCGTAAACTGTCCGTCAATCTTCACGAGATTGTTTCTCAACACTATGATTTTGATCGCGTTTTTCAAGACGAGCGGAACGAGTTTGGCTGTCCGTTTTGATGCGTTTTGCGGACAAAAAAAAGCCCACCGAAGTGAGCTTTTATAAGCCGGTGCGTGGCGTCAGTGGGCCGCGTAATAGGGATTCTGTACGCGATAGAGGTCACGCTCTGTTTCAGGGATGTGCAACGTTTCAAGGTGCCACTCTTCGAGTAAAGAAGCCAGCTCGGCCGCAATGCGCTGGGCTTCTATAACGCTCTTGCTAGCCCGCCCACTGGCTCGACCGAGGCAGGCTTGCAGTTCGTTGAGTTGATTGGCCAATGCGCTGATGCGGTGAGCTGTCTTCATGATCAATTCCCCTTGCTGATCCTTTCCACGATTCTGTCGAATTCTTCCCGAACTTGATCGTCCGTCAGCTCAAGATTAACCAATCCTGACTTTATTGCAATTCTTCCGATTCTTTCGGCTGCCTCATTGTCAAGCTTTGCCAGCCTTGCTTTTGCCGTTTCAAGCTCAGAAAGGGCATCAGAACGGCGCTCTGCGAGGGTTTTTCGTGCCATGATTACTCCGTCGTTTATTGATGATCGAGTTTCGAAAAAAAGCGCGTAAACGGAAGCTATGTTCTCACCCGAGTCGAGCAATTTACAAGGCTTAGATTTGGCTGGCCTAGCATATGGCCTCTCAAAGTCCCTCCTTTTGGTGTCAGTCCGTACTTGATGCTCATGAACTCAGTCGGGAACGCGATTCTATGCAAATGTACGCGATTCTATGCGATTAGAAGAATTGATTAATGCGATGCTACGCGAATGTATGCGAATTAGCGCGAATGTACGCGATTACGCCATGTTTTAATGGCGATTCTACTCCGGTCGCATAGAATCGCAGAGAGGTAGCAGGCAGGATGTGTGTTGTACCGGTACGGGCAAGCCCGCACCAGTCCAACACCGCCCCTTACTCACCTGCGGTTCGACGGCATCCTGCTCTGCGAGGCTGACGGTCGCTGCTGCGACAAAGGAGCCACGGGCACCAAAAAGGAGGCGCAAGCCGGGCAAGACAACGACACCAATCCGCGCCATCGGGCGCGATGGAAAAGGGGCACTGATGAGTGACGAAGAACAGAAACCGAAAGGGAAGGGCCGAGGAACCCGACCCCGAGGCCAACGAATAGAGGTATGGGTGAACAACGACGAAAAGGCCGAGCTGGCCGACCGGGCTGCTCAGTCCGGTTTGTCGTTGTCCGCCTACATGAAAGCGGCCGGACTGAACGCGCCTATTCGGGCAAGGGCTGACCTGTCAGCCGTGGCCGATCTTGTGCGCGTGAACGGCGACCTTGGCCGGGTGGCCGGGTTGCTGAAGTTGTGGCTCGCGGAGAAGCGCGGTCAAGGTGCAAGGCCCGTTGACGTTGAGCAGATGATGATCGAATTTCGCGAATTACAGGCGGGAATTCGAGAGAAAATGAGCGCTATAGTCTTTTCCAGAAAATGACGAAGGGTTATGCTCAGTTTTTCGGGTTTTCTGTTTGATGCTTCTTCGGGATTGGTTGCTGGTTTAACCTGCAATACATATCCATTTTGATGTACTTTGGATTGTGCAATCCAATAAAATTCGGTGGGCAACATGAAATATATCAAAATTCTGCATGCTTGATTGTTCCGTAGGGATGGGGGTATCGCGAAATGAAAGACAGATCACATATTGAGGTAATGGTCGAATATCTCCGCGCCAATCCGGCCTATTCAGAACAGTTGCTTGCCGAAGTACGTCGCGATGGAAGTTTGGATGAGTTGTCGATTCTTTTACGACAGATGAAAGAGGCATTTGAGTGCGACTGTACATGTTCGGGATCCGCAGCGAAGCAATGATGACCAAGCTGCGTCGGTCGTGACGGCCCAAGCTGGATGCGGTTTCCTCAAAAACGAGTGAATATCCTTTGCGACGCTGGGCGCAAGGTGGCTTCGTAGTGCATATGCTTAAGTCCGTTTCGCTAATTCTCGCGTTCGGGGGGACTCGCAATCGGCGCGAAAGGGGATAAAATGCTATCTGATATTTCTATAACAAACGAAGCAAGTTACGGGGCAAATACGCAACGTCTGGCAGGACTTCGCTCAATCAATTTTATTTTTGGTACCAATGGATCGGGTAAAACGACTATCTCGCGTGTCATTGCAGACCCCGCTTCAAAACCCGCCTGCGCTGTTACGTGGACCGGTCAGCCACTGGAGCGTCTTGTCTACAACAGTGACTTCTGCTCTCGGAATTTCGCTCAACAGATGCCGGGCATTTTCACGCTGGGGCAGGCGGAGGCTGAAACGCTTGCCAAGATCGAAGCGGCGAACGCCCAAGTGCAATCCCTAACCCGAGACATTGCTCAACTCCAAAATACCTTGGGTGACGTAAGCTCCGGCAAGCTCGGGGAACTCCAGACTTTAAGGACTGGCATAGAACAGAAATGCTGGGAGATCAAGACAGTCCACGATCCTTATTTTCAAGAGGCATTCACTGGCTTCCGAAGTTCAAAGGCTAACTTTTGCGACAAGATCCTGATGGAGTGGGCGCAGAACTCTGCTGAGATTGTCCCGCTTGACGAGCTCAAACAACGTGCGCTGACAATTTTTGAGAAAGGGCTCGAACGTCTTACACCCATGGTAGTGTTTGACGCCAACGACCTTGTGGTCCTTGAAGGCTCGGCAGTTCTCTCGAAAAAAATCGTAGGGAAAGAAGACGTTGACATCGCTGCACTTATACGTCGCCTCGGCAACAGCGACTGGGTGCGGCAAGGCCTTGGTTATGTAGACGAAGCGGGGCCGCAGTGCCCATTCTGCCAGCAGGAGATGAACGACTCTCTAAAAACAAAACTGAATGACTACTTTGACGAAACCTATCTTGCTGATATCGCAGCAATCGAACGCATAAGGGACGCATATGATGCTCACTCCAAAACCCTTTTGTCTCGGCTCGAGTTGATCCACAGTGCGGGAAGCAAGTATCTTGATGTGGTAGCGTTTCGCGCCGATATCGATCGACTCTCAGCACGGTTAGAGTTGAATCTTCGGCAAATCGACCGCAAACGGAAAGAGGCAAGTTCGCAAGTCACGCTTGAGCCCGTTGGTGAAATCGTCGCCTCCCTTCAAGATGCTATCTCCAACGCAAATACTGAGATAGGTAAGCACAATGCGACAGTTGACAATCTGGCGACCGAGCGGGCCACTCTTATATCGCAAATCTGGAGATGTTTACTTGAGGAGTCGAGGCTCGCATTTACTGACCACGATAACGCGAAAAGGGGGCTTGATCGTGCCGTTACTGGCCTGACGGCCGGGCTTGCTTCAAAGCGAGCGGCGCTTGCAGAGGCCAGTAACGAACTTGCAGCGTTGGAACGCGAAGTAACGAGTGTTCAGCCAACCGTTACGGAAATTAACGCCATTCTAAGATCGTTCGGCTTTACGGGTTTCCGCCTCGCGACCGCTGGCCAACATCAAAACCTCTATGAAATTGTAAGAGGAGATGGGAGCGAAGCTGCTACCACCCTTAGCGAGGGAGAGCGCACCTTCATCACTTTCCTCTACTTTTACCACCTCATTAGAGGCAGTATCAATGCAAGCGGGATAAATGCGGAGCGAGTCGTCGTGTTCGACGATCCTGTCTCTAGCCTTGACAGCGATGTGCTCTTTATCGTCAGTGCTCTGATCAAACGTGTGCTCGATGAGGCTTGCCGAGGGACTGGGCTTATTAAGCAGGTCTTTCTATTGACGCACAACATCTACTTCCATAAAGAAGTATCTTTCGATCCCAAGCGCGGCACAGAATGCCGAGCACACGAGACGTTTTGGATCGTGCGGAAAGTGAACGATGTATCCGTAATCACCAGCTACAATCACAACCCTATCAGTACTTCTTATGAGCTCCTTTGGGCTGAGGTCAGATCGCCGAACCGATCAAATATCGCGCTCCAAAACACGCTAAGACGCATCCTCGAGAACTACTTCAAGATTCTCGGAAACCTCGATAAGGATGACATCTGCGCGAGATTCGAGGGTCGCGACCAGCAAATATGTGGTTCGCTATTTACTTGGGTGAATGATGGATCGCACAGTTTCAACGATGACCTGTACATTTCTGTCGATGAAGCGATGGTCACCCGTTATCTCGATATTTTTCGCAGAATCTTCGAAGTCACAAATCACCTCGCGCATTATGAGATGATGATGGGGCCACAAGCGCTAGCTACTCTAGCACTTGCGAATGAGAACACAGCCACCGACGCAGTGGACGAAACGGCAGCATGAGTTACGATTTCAAAAATCTATCATCGGCCGACTTTGAGGATCTTGTTCGAGACCTCATAGGACGAGAAGAAGGACTTCGCTTCGAAGCATTCTGCGCAGGGCCGGATGGCGGCATTGATGGCCGGCACGCGCAGGCTAATGGTAACGTCATTCTACAGGCGAAGCATTATGAAGGTTCGCCGTTCGGTAAGTTGATAGCCACTATGAAGCGTGAGCGATTTTCAATCGATAAGCTCGCTCCGATTCGCTACATTTTAGCGACTTCCTGTAAGTTCACCCCACTTGGAAAGGGTAAGCTCACTCCGCTTATAGGGCCCAGCCTGAGGTCGGAAGCGGATATTTTTGGTCCGGAGGACCTCAACGGTCTTCTCCGGAAGTACCCAGATATTCTCAAGTCGCACATCAAACTGTGGCTTTCTGGTGCGGGTGTTCTAGACCGAGTCGTACGCGCGGCGGCCCATACCTTTGCAGCGTTCACGCGAGAAGATATTGAACAGAAGGTCCGTGTCTACGCATCAAACCCGAGCTTCGATCAATCACTGGCTACGCTGGAGAAGCATCGGCTTCTTATCATCTCAGGGCCCCCGGGTGTTGGTAAAACGACACTGGCCGAGATGCTATGTTACACATTCCTGAGTGAGGAGTGGGAGCTCGTTCCCATCCGTAGTCTAGAGGACGGCTTCGCGGCCATTAGCGACAGCAAAAAGCAGGTGTTCCTTTTCGACGACTTCCTAGGAAGGGTTGCCCTCGACCGGCAAGCTCTGGCGCACAAGGATTCTGATTTAGCGCGGTTCATGAGCCGAGTACGTCGCTCCCCAAATGCTCGTTTTATTCTGACGACGCGGGGGTACATCTTTGAAGAAGCCCGGAGGGTTTCCGAACATCTTGGCGACCAGCGCCTCGATGTAACGAAGTACGTTCTCGATGTTGGTGTTTATACGCGCCGGATTAAGGCGAGGATTCTTTACAATCATCTACTCGTGTCAGAGACACCACAGTCGCATATCCGTGCGCTATTGGAAAGCAAGAAGCTTGCGGAAATTGTTGATCACAAGAACTATAACCCGCGTGTCATCGAGGCTATGACCGATGCATTTCGCATTGGTGATATCGAACCCGCAGACTATGCTGTGGCCTTTATCGGTGCTCTGAATAACCCTAGCCAGATTTGGGATACCGCATTCCGGACACACATCGATCATCGGTGCAGACACCTCTTGATGGCGATGTTTTTTCTCCCGGAGTATGGAGTGCCCCTTGGCACGCTTCGCTTGTCTTTCGAGCCCTTACATACAGCGATGAGCACAGCCTATGGCCTACCGCACGGGCCTAAGGACTTCGAAGAAGCCCTTCGCATCCTAGAAGGTAGCTTCGTCAACATTGTCAACATCAGCGGACCAAGGGTTTCTTTTCTCAATCCTTCGCTCAAGGATTATCTCTCATCCTATCTGTTGGACACAGAGCTATTAATTCGTCTTGTCCCTACAGCAGTCTCCATAGACTGGTTGTCAAGTTTGTGGGATTTTGTGTATCCGCGCGGTCTTAGCGAAGACGATCAAACAAAGATCGCCCTAGCCTGCACTGGCATGCTGGATATGATCGAAACGCGTCCGCACTGGCGCCCGCGAGCTGGCGATGCGCGGTCGCTTGAATACAACGATGCTGCAAACTCCAAACGGCTGGGGATGTTGATGGACTGGTGGCGGCTCACGAACGAGCGGGCATTTGCTGACAGCATTATGGCGATTGCCCGCAATCCACAGCAGGGCTTTGGTGCATGGTCGGATGGAGAGGCCTTGATCGACATATTTTGTCGGCTAGGTGACAAGGAATATGGACGGCCATTCATATACGAAACCGAATTATTGGAGCTCCTTGAGAAGGCGATCACGGACACTATACGCTGGTGTTCGAGTGACATGCTCTCCACGCTCGTGGATGCAGTGGATGCAGCGCAAGGGCTGCCGTCCAGCATCAACCATGCCTTGCAAGCCGCTGTGCTAGAAGAGTTCGAGGAGAATACCAGTCGCATCAGCGAGGATGATAGCGAGTCCTCCTTATCGGATCGTATCGATGCCCTCAAAAAGTTCGCGCCCCGTTTCGGCGTGCCGGAAGATGTTTTGAGTCGCGCCGTCTCCGACATCGAGGACCGAATCGGCGAGATTGAAGACCGGAGCAGTCCCGCTCCCTCCCCGAGTTTCCCACCGTCGAACAAGAGAGAGCGGGAGAAGTTTGACGATAGAGCTCTTCAAGACCTTTTCACTCCTCTCTTGGATCGGTAGTAAAGTTATTGCCGTTTAGGCCGTTTCATTCAGGAATGGGATCATCTTCCTGACATGGTATTTATTATGGTATTGCCGATAGGTTTTTTTATAACTATATGATTTTAATGAGAATTAATTATAACAATATAATTGAGTGGGAGTGATCCCGCGTCTGGCATAGCCAGGCAACTCAAGGCATAGAAAACAGAAAAGCCCGCATAATTGCGGGCTTTTTTTTGTGCAAAAACCTTACGGAACTATCACTGTGAAAAAACGACCTATCGGCCAATCTAAGCAGCAACCGTTCGGGGCTCAGCCTTAAGTTGTTGAAACGGGCGGCAGGACGTGCTCCAAGGCGCTATCAGCGTTCGTTTGGCCTCTTTCAAGCTCTTGATCTGTGGTTCCTAGTGGTGCTTTTCTTCACCTGCCAGCCTTTGAACTGGGAGACACGCTACACGGTATTCTTTTTCCTGCGCGGTACCGCCGCTACGATGCCACACCCGCAAGGCGCCGACTCCTCAGTCTTTACGTTGAAGGACTCTGTCAGTCCTGGTCGAACTCATGTGATTTCCCAATCATCGCCGAAGCCAAAAATCACGGGGCTATGACAGGGGGAGGGGAAATCGCTAGCAAGTGCGAGTCACTGCTCGTACCGTTAGACCGCATAGCTTAACGATGGTGGCAGGCTGTAAGATCTGATTGGGTATGTGAGTTTCCGTGCGGATAAACAAGGATTGAAATTGAGTTCTGTCAGTAAAGTTCAGATTCGTCAGCTTGGGACCGCTGATGTGGAGGATTTTCGCGCCATCCGATTGGCAGCCTTGTTGAAGGCGCCGGACATGTTTGGCTCGGTTTACGAGTGCGAGGTCAAGAAGCCGCCGGAAACGTTCCTTGAGCGGCTTAACGATGTCGTGGCATTTGGTGCCTATGTCGATGGCAAGATCGTGGGGTTGTCGGTTTTTAAACAGGAAGACGGGCCAAAGGATGCGCACAAAGGGCATTTGTCCGGCGTATTCGTGGAGCCTGAGCAACGCTCTCAAGGAATC
This sequence comes from Alcaligenes sp. 13f, assembly GCF_020496585.1. Lineage (NCBI taxonomy): Bacteria > Pseudomonadati > Pseudomonadota > Betaproteobacteria > Burkholderiales > Alcaligenaceae > Alcaligenes > Alcaligenes sp. 13f. The sequence continues at coordinate 203,608 of NZ_JAHKKC010000007.1, read as the reverse complement.
GCCGGCAGGCTGCTACGGGCCGTAATAGACTATGGCCGCGACCATGTTGAGCAGATTATGTTAACGGTCGTGGAAGGAAATGTGGGTGCTCTCAGGCTTTACGAAAAGCATGGTTTCAGGATGTACGGCGTTGAGCCACGTGCTTTGAAAAATGGCCTTGAGTATCGTGACGAAATCCTGATGGCCTTAATTTTCAATCTGGAAGAACGGACGATACCTTCCCGGAAAATGCTCCCCCAAGCATCCTTGCAAGACTTCGCTACAGACGTAATCAATGCCGTGGCGGCGGATGGTCGTTTTATCGGATTGCTTGCCGGTGGCTCGTCGATCACCGGGAACACGGATGCATATTCTGATCTCGATCTGATCCTTGTTGTGCGTGATGAAGCCTACACCGATGTTTTCGCCAGCATGCGCCAGTTTGCGGATACGCTTGGTAATCTGCTGTACGCCTTCACGGGGGAACACGTGGGAGAGCCTCGGCTCCTGATATGCCTTTATGGCAAGCCTGTCCTGCACGTTGACCTCAAGTTTGTGACTATTGACGATCTTGACCAGCGGATCGAGAATCCTATTATTCTTTGGGAGTCAGACGAGATTCTTGCAGCGCGTCTTTCACAAGGCTCGGTCCGTTGGCCTAATAAGGGCGCAGAATGGTTCGAGGAAAGGTTCTGGGTGTGGGTGCACTACGCGGCGGCCAAGCTCGGGCGTAGCGAGTTATTTGAAGTAATCGATATGCTCGCCTTTTTGCGAGGCCAAGTTCTTGGCCCCCTTGCAATGCGTCGTGTTGGAGCTGATCAGAGAGGCGTACGGCGTATCGAAGCGATTGCACCAGACTTGGCGACGGCTATGGCAGCGACCGTGGGTAGCCATTCAGTTAAAGCCTGCGGCACGGCGTTGCGCAACGCTATTCGTCTCTATATGGATCTTCGGCAGGATTGTCTGCCTATGAATTATCATCCGGAGAATGAAGCCGAGGTGCTCGCGTATGTTGAAGGCGTTCTTGACCCTGATTGTTGAGAGCGGATGCTTGTGTGACTGGGTTTTGAACAGTTTGTCGTTATCACGAATGTGAAGAAAGTACCTTGTTGTTGAGAACGGTGGGTTTTGCGGAGGGGCGCCACTACCAGAGGTAAAGCTGCCTTTTCAGAAGGACATTGCTTTTAATGTGCCATCAGGAATGTGCTACTTGTTTGCATGCTGCAGTCCACCCGGCCCGGACCCCCGAGCCAGCTCCATAAACGCCTGCAGATAATCAATCACCGTTTCCGTCTCCCTCATCCCCAGAAAAATCTGCTTGGCGATGCCGTGTCTGCCCAACTTGACCGGCACTACGTCCAGTTTCTCCGCATACTCTTCCACCAGCCATCGCGGCAGCGCCGCTACGCCACGGCCACTGGCAACCATCTGCATCATGATGTCCGTCGTCTCAATCGTTTTATGACGTCGGGGGGCGATACCAGCAGGCAGCAGAAACTGGTTGTAGATATCCAGCCGGTCTATGTCCACCGGATAGGAAATCAGTATTTCCCTGTCCAGGTCCTTAGGCTTGGCGTAGTCCACATTCGCCAGGGCATGGGCCTTGTTCACTACCAGCACCTGCTCGTAGTCGAATACGGGCTCGAACTTCAGGCCGGGTTTGTAAAGCGGGTCGGGGGTGACCAGCAGATCAATTTCATACCCAAATAGCGCACCGATCCCGCCAAACTGAAATTTCTGCTTCACATCCACATCCACGTCTGGCCAAGCGCTAAGGTACGGCGAGACGATCTTAAGCAGCCATTGATAGCAGGGGTGGCATTCCATGCCGATGCGCAGCGATCCTCGCTCGCCTTGGGCGAACTGGCCCAGGCGTTCTTCTGCCAGATCCAGCTGCGGCAGGACGCGGTTGGCAACAGCCAGTAAATACTGCCCGGCTTGAGTCAGTTGCAGGCTACGGCCTTCGCGACGCCAGATTTCTGTGCCCAGTTGCTGCTCCAGTTTCCGCATGGTGTGGCTAAGGGCAGATTGGGTAACGTGCAGCACGGCAGCGGCGGCGGTCAGGGACCCTTGCTTGTCAACTTGCTGCACAACGGCCAGGTGGATGCGCTCTAACATGATACGTGAATGATATTCATGGGTTGGTGAGATAAGACCATTTTACTTCATTGATATGGCTTCCTACAATGCAAGTCATTCATTCATCCACTGGCCTTTAGAGAGCAGCACATGACGACGATTCATAATCTTGGCTTTCCGCGCATTGGCGCCAAACGGGAACTGAAGTTCGCCTTGGAGTCTTACTGGAAGGGCGAGTCTTCGCGTGACGAACTCAAGGCTCTGGGCGCACAACTGCGTCAGCGTCACTGGGAAAATCAGGCGGGTCTGGATCTGGTGCCCGTTGGAGATTTCTCTTTTTACGATCAGGTGCTGGATGCCAGCTTCTTGCTGGGTAACCTGCCCGAGCGTGTACAGGGCTTTCATGGTGACGAGCTGGATAACTATTTCCGCGTAGCGCGCGGTCGTTCGGCCAAAGGTCTGGAAGATCACAGCGCTTGCTGCGGTGGTGTGGCGGCTGGTGAAATGACCAAATGGTTCGACACTAACTATCACTACATCGTCCCCGAGTTTACGGCTGACACCCAGTTCAAGCTGGACGCTTCGCGTTTGCTGGAGCAGCTGGCTGAAGCCAAGGCTCAAGGCGTGAAGGCCAAGCCTGTGATTATTGGCCCCGTGACTTATCTGGCATTGGGCAAGGCCAAGGATGAATCCAACAAGCTGGCTCTGCTGGATCGCTTGCTGCCCGTGTATGTCCAATTGCTGGAGACGCTGGCTAAAGCCGGCGTTGAGTGGGTGCAGATTGACGAGCCTATTCTGGTTACCGAGCTGGATGCCGATTGGCAGCAAGCGTTCAAAACCGCTTATCAGCAACTGAAAGCTGCTGGCGTGAAGTTGCTGGTAGCCACTTACTTTGGTCAGTTGCTGGAAAATGCTGCTTTGGCCGCCAGCTTGCCTGTTGCCGGTTTGCATGTGGATGCCATCAATGATCGTGATGGTGTGGATGCACTGCTCAAGCTCTTGGGTGACGACAAGGTCTTGTCCCTGGGCGTGATCAATGGTCGCAATATCTGGAAAACAGATTTGACCGCTGTACTGGACTGGGTTGAGCCCATCGCCAAGCAACTGGGTGATCGTTTGTGGATTGCTCCTTCCTGCTCGCTGCTGCATGTGCCGGTTGATCTGGACAGCGAAGAAAAGCTGGATGCCGATGTGAAGTCCTGGTTGGCCTTTGCTTTGCAAAAGCTGGATGAACTGCGTGTATTGGGTAAAGCCTTGAGCCAAGGGCGTGATGCCGTCAAGGCAGAGCTGGCCGAGAATCTGGCCGCTTTGACTGCCCGTCGCAACTCGCCCCGTGTGAATAATCCTGCTGTGAAAGCAGCGGTGGCGCGCATCTCGGCCGAGCTGGGCAAGCGCAAGAGCGTTTACGAACAGCGTGCTTCCAAGCAAGCTGAATTCCTGAAACTGCCCGCATTCCCCACCACCACGATTGGTTCTTTCCCACAAACGGCAGAAATCCGTCGTGCTCGTAGCGAGTTCAAGGCCGGTCGTTTGGACGAAAACAGCTATCAGGCCGCAATGCGTGCCGAGATTGAGCGCAGCGTGCGTGAGCAGGAGAAACTGGGTCTGGACGTGTTGGTGCACGGCGAAGCCGAGCGTAACGACATGGTCGAATACTTTGGTGAGCAGCTGGACGGCTACGCATTCAGCCAGTTCGGTTGGGTGCAGTCCTACGGTTCGCGCTGTGTGAAACCACCCATCCTGTTTGGTGACATCAGCCGCCCTCAAGCCATGACGGTGGAATGGATCACCTACGCCCAGTCGCTGACTCAAAAACCCATGAAGGGCATGTTGACCGGCCCCGTGACGATCTTGAATTGGTCCTTTGTGCGTGATGACCAGCCTCGCTCGGCTTCTTGCCTGCAACTGGCGCTGGCCATTCGCGAAGAAGTGCTGGATCTGGAAAAGGCCGGTGTGCATGTGATTCAGATTGACGAAGCCGCCTTGCGTGAAGGTTTGCCTCTGCGTAAATCGCAATGGCAAAGCTACCTGGACTGGGCCGTGGAAAGCTTCCGCATCACCGCCAACGGCGTGGGCGATGAGACGCAAATCCACACACATATGTGTTACTCGGAATTCAACGACATCATTTCTTCCATTGCCGATATGGATGCGGACGTGATCACCATTGAAACCAGCCGCTCGGACATGGAATTGCTGGAAGCCTTCGAGAACTTCCAGTACCCCAACGAGATCGGCCCTGGTGTGTACGACATTCACTCGCCCAATATTCCGACCGAGCAGCACATTGTGAATTTGATGAAAAAAGCCGCCGAGCGCGTGCCAGCAGAACGTTTGTGGGTGAACCCCGACTGCGGTTTGAAGACACGTCAATGGGCTGAGGTGATTCCCGCTTTGACCAATATGGTGGCCGCAGCGAAAGTTTTGCGGGCAAGTGCCTGATCAGGTCATGAGCTGAGTTTGGCGGAAAGTCCCGGCCAAATGCCGGGACTTTTTTTGAGGCTGATTCAAACCTGTTTTCTGGCTTCACCAGGAAGAAGAGAGTAAGCAGTGCAGCCCCCCGAAGCAGCTCAGACAATCAGCACAGAGTGTACATAAATAAGATGAATTTATTTTTCAAGATCAATGACTTGGCTCGAAAATAAATTCGAGATTGAAATCAGAAATTAGGGCATACATAAAAATGAATAAAGAATTCGCGTTCAGCATCAGAAGCATCCGTTTTGATGAAAACTACCGTCCAGCCGATAACACACGTATCACCACTAACTTTGCCAATTTGGCCCGTGGTGAAAGCCGTCAGCAAAACCTGCGCAATACTCTGAAGATGATCGACAATCGCTTCAATAGTTTGGCGCATTGGGACAACCCGAATGGGGACCGTTATTCAGTTGAACTGGATATTGTCTCTGTTGATATTGATGTTGAAGGCAATGGTTCTACGTTTCCGACCATCGAAATTCTGAAAACCAGTATCGTTGACCACAAAGAAAACAAGCGTATTGAAGGGATTGTGGGTAACAACTTCTCTTCGTATGTGCGTGACTACGATTTCAGTGTGGTTCTGCTGGAGCACAACAAGAACAAAAACGGTTTCAGCGCCCCGGAAGGCTTTGGTGATTTGCATGGCAAGTTGTTCAAGGCTTTCGTGAACTCCACGCTGTATCAGGAAAACTTCAACAAATCCCCCGTGATTTGCCTGAGCGTATCCAGCAGCAAGGTCTACCACCGTACAGGTAATCAGCATCCGGTATTGGGCGTCGAATACCAGCAAAATGAGTTCTCGCCGACCGATGAGTACTTCGCGAAAATGGGTTTGCGGGTTCGTTATTTCATGCCCCCAAATAGCGTTGCGCCTTTGGCCTTTTACTTTCGTGGTGATTTGCTCAGTGACTACACGAATCTGGAATTGATCAGTACCATCAGCACGATGGAGACATTCCAGAAAATCTACCGCCCCGAGATTTACAATGCCAATTCGGCAGCAGGAATGCGCTATCAGCCTAGCCTGAAACATGCGGATCATTCGGTTACGCAAATTGTCTACGATCGTGAAGAACGTAGCCGTCTGGCGGTTGAGCAGGGCCGGTTTACCGAAGAGAGTTTTATCAAGCCATACAAAGTTATTCTTGATCAATGGGCAGCCAGTTCCGCGCTTTGATTCATCAAAAACAACAAGGTTATTTAATTATGAAAAAATTGCTACCCACCTCCACCGCTGGCAGTTTGCCTAAACCCTCCTGGCTTGCTGAACCCGAGAAACTGTGGTCGCCCTGGAGACTGGAAGGTGAGGACCTGGTCGAAGGCAAGAAAGATGCACTGCGCTTGTCCTTGCAAGAACAATTGCACGCCGGTATCGATCTGATTAGCGACGGCGAGCAAACCCGCCAGCACTTTGTCACTACCTTCATCGAACATCTGGAAGGCGTGGACTTTGAAAAGCGTGAGACCGTGCGTATTCGTGACCGTTACGATGCCAGCGTTCCAAGCGTTGTCGGTGCTGTCAATCGCCCCAAGTCCGTGTTTGTGGATGATGCGAAATTTTTGCGTCAGCAAACCTCGCAGCCGATCAAATGGGCGCTGCCTGGCCCCATGACCATGATCGATACGCTGTACGACAACCACTACAAGAGTCGTGAGAAACTGGCTTGGGAATTTGCCAAGATCCTGAACCAGGAAGCCAAAGAGCTGGAAGCCGCAGGCGTGGATATCATCCAGTTTGACGAACCTGCTTTCAACGTGTTCTTTGACGAAGTGAATGACTGGGGTATTGCTACGCTGGAACGTGCCATTGAAGGTCTGAAGTGCGAAACCGCCGTGCACATTTGCTACGGTTACGGCATCAAGGCCAACACCGATTGGAAAAAGACCCTGGGTTCGGAATGGCGTCAATACGAAGAGTCCTTCCCGAAGCTGCAGCAATCCAAGATCGACATCATTTCTCTGGAATGCCAGAACTCCCACGTTCCCATGGATTTGATCGAACTGATCCGTGGCAAGAAAGTGATGGTTGGCGCCATTGACGTGGCCACCAACGTGATTGAAACCGCTGACGAAGTGGCCAACACACTGCGCAAGGCGCTGAAGTTTGTGGACGCTGACAAGCTGTACCCCTCCACCAACTGCGGTATGGCACCTTTGCCACGCGCCGTGGCTCGTGGCAAGCTGCACGCCCTGAGCGCCGGTGCTGAAATCGTTCGCAAGGAACTGTCGGCCTGATTGGTTTGATACCTTCGCGCTAGCTAGTTTCAGACTGCCCCCAGCAAACAGTATTGATGGCTTTGTCATCGCTGTTGCTGGGGGCAGTTTTATTGGGGCTGCTGATTGTGTTGCTTTAAATGACAGATGCTCTCAAGCCGCCTGCAATGCCAGTAGGCGAGTATTTTGACACCTCTGCTTAAAGAAATTCTTGTCCACCATAAAGAAATGAACTAGGATTCACTCATGTAATGAATCAAGGTTCACTTCTTTATGGCCTATCGTCAAACCCCCGCCGTTGAAGCTCGTCTGCAAGACAATCGTAGCCGTATCCTGGAAGCCGCTCGTGTTTTGGTCAGTGAAGGTGGCTGGCAGGAAGCCCAGGTGGCCAGTGTGGCGGCTGCGGCGGGTATGGCCACTGGGACGGTCTATCGCTACTTCCCGTCCAAGGCCGAGTTGTTCGCGCAAGTGCTGTCGCAGGTGTCTCAGCGGGAGGTGGATGTACTCACAGACATTGCGCAGGCTGACGGAGCCTCTATGCTGCGCCTGCATGCCGCAGTCTCAACATTCGTAAAACGCGCCATGCGTAATCCTCGTCTGGCGTATGCCTTGATTGCCGAGCCATGCGATAAGGAAATCGACGCGGCTCGTCTGGTGTATCGCGCCGCGATCAGCCAGGTCATTCACTCCATTGTTTCCATGGGGCAAGATGCCCAGGAGATGCGCCAGGATGTGCAGCCCGATATTGCGGCTACCGTCATTGTGGGCGGTTTCATGGAAGGGCTGATTGGCCCGCTTTCTCCTTTAAGCCGTCAGCAGCACGATGGCACGGACAGTTACCAGCGCCAAGTGGCCGCGCTGGCTGACCAGATTGCCCAGATGGCGTGCGCCAGCGTGGCAGTCCTTTCTGCCACGCCTTAGAAAAACAGTTCGGAGACAACCATGAACCAAGCGCTTCCCCTCAGCATTTTGAATGCGCCCGAGGATCGTTACAGCACGCATCAGGTTTTGAATCAGGCTTTGCCCGCCAGTGGTTTCAATGCTTTTACGGGCGATCAGGTTTTAACTGAGGCCATTCGCCGCGAAGCTCCGTGGGCCGAATCGCGTTGTCAGGCTTTGGGGGCGGTGGCTGGTGATGAAAATGTTCAGGAGTTGGCCCGTTTGGCGAACCGTCATATCCCTGAACTTAAAACGCATGATCGCTTCGGCAACCGGGTTGATTGGCTGGAATGTCACCCCAGCTGGCATGAATTGATGACCCTGGCCTGGCAGCACGAGGTGCCGAATTTAAGCTGGCGTACGCAAGAGAAAAACGGCCACTTCGCTCGTGCGGTCTTGTCCTATCTGTGGAATCAGGTGGAGCATGGTACGGGCTGCCCGACCGGCATGGCGTATGCGGCGTATGCCGGTTTCGAGGCTGAACCTGCTTTGGCGATCTGGGCGGACAAACTCAAAGGGACGCGCTACGAATACAGTCGTCGCGAAGTGGGGGACAAGCCCTCGGTGGTCATTGGCTATGCGATGACAGAAAAGCAGGGCGGTTCAGATCTGCGCGAGACGCAGACTACTGCGCGCTTCTCCCATAGCGCGGATTATCACGGCGCTACGGCGCATTGGTATGAGCTGACGGGGCATAAGTGGTTTTGTTCAGTGCCGCAGTCTGATGGCTTTTTTACGCTGGCTAAAGTCAATGGCGGTGTTACTTGTTTCTTTTTGCCCCGTACCTTGCCGGACGGCAGCTATAACCGCTTTTTTGTACAACGCCTGAAGGACAAGGCGGGCAATCGTTCCAACGCGTCCAGTGAAGTGGAGTATGCGGGCACGCTGGCAATTCGGGTTGGGGAAGAAGGGCGCGGTATTCGGGAAATTCTGTCGCACTCGCATTTGACACGTCTGGATTTTGCGATTGGCTCGGCGGGTTTGATGCGACAGGCGCTGACCTTGGCCCTGCGTCACACGACATCACGCAAGGCCTTTGGAACCTCCATTGCCGATCGGCCCATGATGAGCAATGTGCTGGCGGATATGGCGGTAGAAGTGGAAGCGGCAACCTTGATGTCCTTGCGCGTGGCCAAGGCCACTGACCTGATGCAGAGCAGTGACCACGAAAGGCTGCTGGCTCGGGTGGCCACGCCTGCGGCTAAGTACTTCAATTGCTCGCGCGCCCCCTCCATTGCGAATGAGGCTTTGCAATGTCACGGCGGCAATGGCTTTATTGAAGAAAACCCCATGGCCCGTGTGTATCGAGAGGCCCCCTTGAACAGCGTTTGGGAAGGGACGGCGAATATGATGTGCATGGATGTGCGGCGCGCCATGATCAGAGATCCGCTTACGGTGGAGGCGGTTTTTAATGAACTCAGACCCTTGGCCGGGCAAGACAAGCGATTCGATGCCCTGGTACAGCACACTGAGCGCCTGGTTCGGGCGGCAATCGAGGATGAGTTCCTGGCCCGCCCCATGACCGAGGCCGTCGCCCGCGTTTTGCAGGCGGCCGAGCTGCTGCGCTATAGCTCTCAAGAAGTGGTGGATGTGTTTTTAAGTACGCGTAGCGGCGGGGAAGTGGGGGCTTGGGGAGCGCATTACGGCACCTTGGGAATGATGGCATCTTCGTCAGTCGCGCAGAAAATTATGCGCAGAGCGATGGTGACAGATTGATTTGTGCTGTTCGCAGAGCCTGGAGGGAGCAGGGGCTATCTGGATCAAGTCCGGGATAGCCCTTGTTCTTTGGAGTCCGACGGCTTTGCAAGTAATGCAGCGCCAGTCTTACGCTGCTGTGCAGACCCTTAATCGGTGTCCATCCGGGTCCAGTGCAACGAATGTGCGCCCAAAAACGGCTGTCATGGGCTCTTGCTCTATGGTGATACCCGCAGTCACCCAGTTTTGATACAGCTGATCAACAGCCGCATCATCGTCCACTAAAAAAGAAAGCTCGGAGCGATGCCCAGTTCCGGATGATACAAAGCTGGCTGCCTGGGTAGACCACAAACCCAGGGTCAGGCCCTTGTTCAGTTCAAACGCGACATAGGTGGGGAAGGATTCAGCGGGCGCTTTTTGAAGCAGCTTCTCATAGAAAAGGCTGCTGGCGGCGGGGTCTTGGACATAGAGCAGCAAAAGGTTTGGGTGATTCATGATCGCTCCAACAAGGTGATTGAGCAGATCATTATGGGTGACCATGCTGCCAAAAAATGGCAGTATCTGGCATGGCCCGAGCAGAACGACTTCTTTCCCTTTTACAAGTGCTACGCCGGCACAAACGTCCGGTGAGTGGTGCGCGGCTGGCCCAAGAGTTGGGTGTCAGCATTCGGACCTTGTATAGGGACATTGCTTCCTTGCAGGCGCAAGGTGCCGATATAGAAGGGGAGCCGGGAGTCGGTTATGTGCTGCGACCTAGTTTCATGCTGCCACCCTTGATGTTTTCTCAAGCAGAGCTGGAGGCCTTGATACTGGGTTTTCGCTGGGTAGAAAAGTTTGCGGACGAGCCGCTGACCAAAGCGGCTGGCGATGGCATGGCCAAAATCTCTGCGGTCTTGCCCGATAGCTTGAGAGACAGCCTGGACAGCACCGCTTTACGGGTTGGGCCTAGAGTGATTCAGGATGCTGAGCTTGTTGATCTCGGCATTGCGCGTACAGCGATTCGTTTGCAGCGCAAGCTGCGCATCATTTATGTAGACGGGGCAGGCCAGGAGTCGGAGAGAGTGATCTGGCCTTTTTCCTTGGGCTACTTTCAGCACTTCCGGATTCTGGTGGGCTGGTGCGAATTGAAAGGGGATTTTCGGCATTTCCGGACGGACAGGATACAGCGCTTGGTCTGTCTGGAGGAGTCTTATCCCCGGCATCGGGCTGATTTGTTCAAGCAGTGGCGTGCAACACAAACAGAGCTAAGCTACGTGCCTGACACCTGACACCTGACACCTGACACCTGACACCTGACACCTGACACCTGACACCTGACACCTGACACCTGACACCTGACACCTGACACCTGACACCTGACACCTGACACCTGACACCTGACACCTGATTCCAGATTCCAGATTCCAGATTCCTGTGACCTTGCTTTGTGAAAACCGGTTTCTCTGTCCTGGTCGTCAAGCCCTCCTTGCAAGAGGGTTTTTTCTTGGTCAATTATTGTTATGTTATAACATCTCAAAATTGACAGAAGTCCTCTGCAAGGAACTGCCCATTGACGCCTCAAGGAAGAAGAGAAATGACGATGACCCTCGATAACACGCCAGTCGATCCCGCAGCCCGCATTCCCGTAACGGTTTTGTCCGGTTTTCTGGGGGCGGGCAAGACGACTTTGCTGAACCACATCCTGAACAATCGCGAAGGCCGCCGCGTGGCCGTCATCGTGAACGATATGAGCGAGGTCAATATTGATGCCGCTTTGGTTCGTGACGGTGGTGCCGAGCTATCGCGCACGGATGAAAAGCTGGTGGAAATGAGCAACGGCTGTATTTGCTGCACCTTGCGCGAGGACTTGTTGTTGGAGGTGGACCGTCTGGCCAAGGAAGGGCGTTTTGATCAGTTGGTCATTGAATCCACCGGCATTTCAGAGCCACTGCCCGTGGCTGAAACGTTCACCTTTGAGGGCGAGGATGGCCGCTGCCTGGGTGAAGTCGCGCGCTTGGACACTATGGTCACGGTAGTGGACGCCTTTAACTTCCTGCGCGATTACAGCTCGCAAGACAGTATTCAGTCCCGTGGTGAGTCCTTGGGAGAAGAAGACGCGCGTACCGTTGTGGACCTGTTAATTGAGCAGATCGAGTTCTGTGATGTGCTGGTTCTGAACAAGATTGATTTGATCAGCGAGCCAGAACGCGAGCGCCTGATGGCCATTCTGAACAGTCTGAATCCCCGTGCTCGTATTGAAACAGCCGAGTTCGGCCAGGTGCCCTTGGACCGCGTTCTGAACACCGGTTTGTTCGATTTTGAAGAGGCTTCCAAGGCCCCAGGCTGGCTGCAGGAATTGCGTGGTACTCATACCCCGGAAACCGAAGAGTACGGCATAGGCAATTTTGTTTACCGTGCACGCCGTCCATTCCACCCGCAGCGTTTCAAGGCACTGGTCGAAAGTGAATGGCCTGGGGTGGTGCGCTCCAAAGGCTTTTTCTGGTTGGCGAACTTCCCGACTCTGGCGGGCTCCTGGTCACAGGCTGGCGCGGTGGCTCGCTATCACGTGGCGGGTTACTGGTGGGCGTCCATGCCGCCTGAACGCTGGCCGGAGGATCCCGAAGCGGTAGCGCTGATCAAGGAAAAATGGGACGAACGAGTAGGGGATGCGCGTCAGGAGTTGGTTCTGATTGGCATGGATATGGACGAGGAAGCACTGCGTGCCCGTTTCGATGCCTGCCTGTTAAGCGATGAAGAAATGGCCAGCGGCCCCAGCACCTGGACAACATGGACGAATCCGTTTGCAGACTGGCCTTGATGGCGTTGAGGTCTTGCCAAGTCTTTGCCAGCGTGAGCAAGGCCTTTTGATTGGATGTTGAGTATGACTGTTGTACTTCCCGACCCGGCTTTGAATGATTTCTCCCATGGCCTGACTCCGCTTTCCTGGGTGGGTATGGAGGGAATCGATCTGCCCATTACCGTGCTTGAACGAGGCTATAAGCAGCAGTTGCATGCGCGGGTGGATGCTCAGGTTGATTTGCCCTTGGCACATGTAAAAGGGATACATATGTCCAGGCTGTACCGCTTGCTGAATGACTTGCCGCCAGAACAGTCCTTGTCACCGTTAGGGCTGCGGCGTCTTTTGCAAGGCATGGTGGATAGCCAGCAGGACTGTGGAACGCGCAGTGCACGACTGTGTTTTCGCTTTGATTTATTGGTGCGACGGCCTGCCTTGGTCACGCAGGGTCTGGCCGGCTGGAAATCCTATCCCGTCGTGCTGGAGGCCAGGCTTTCGGACGATATGTTTATGTGCAAGGTGCAGGTTCAGATAGCTTATTCGTCGACCTGTCCTTGTTCGGCTGCGCTGGCTCGGCAGTTGATTGAACAGGGCTTTATGCAGGCTTTTGGAAAGCAACCTGTCTTGCATGCAGATGAGGTAGCTGCCTGGTTGCACAATCACGCCAGCCTAGCCACTCCCCATAGCCAACGCAGTCAGGCTTTGGTTCAGATTCAAGTATCGGAAGACAGTGAGGACTTTGGGTTTTTGACGCTGATTGATCGCATTGAAGAGTCATTGGCAACACCCTTGCAAACCGCCGCCAAACGAGCAGACGAGCAAGCCTTTGCCGCCTTGAATGGTCAGAACCTGATGTTTGTGGAAGACGCGGCGCGTCGTATAGAAGCGGCCTTGGGGGACTATCAGAATCCTGGTGTTCAGGTACGACATCTGGAGAGTCTGCATCCCCATGATGCAGTGGCGTTCAAAACTCCTTCATCGGAAGGGATGCCTTTTCTGCGACTGAGCGGGGGCGTGACGCCATGAATGTTCTAGTCCTGCTTGTTCGCGGCTATCAGCTTTTTATTAGCCCTTTGCTGGGGCCACGTTGCCGCTTTTATCCAACTTGCTCCCAGTATGCGATTCAGGCTTTGCAGGTGCATGGCCCCCTCAAAGGAACTTGGCTGGCTGCACGGCGCCTTGTCCGTTGTCACCCTTGGCATCCGGGCGGGCATGACCCTGTTCCAGCTCTTGATGATCGGGGTAGGCAATCGCTCAAGCAAGCAGGAGAAGACCGTGGGTAAGGATGCAGCACCAGAAGAGTCCATAGTTCAAGCCCAGCAAGCCATTGTGGAGAGTTTCCAGTTCCTGGGGAACTGGATGGCCCGCTACGAATATTTGATTGATCTGGGGCGCTCCTTGCCGGACTTCCCGGACGAATGGCGTACCGAGATGAACCGTCTGCACGGTTGTCAGGCACAGGTCTGGATGGTGTCTGAATTGCGTGATCACAAGTTGTTTTTTCAGGCCCGTAGTGATTCCGCCATCGTCACCGGCTTATTGGCTTTATTGATGCAGGTGTACTCGGGGCGTTTGCCGCAAGAAATCCTGTCCCATCCCCCTGACTTTTTACGGGCAATTGAACTGGAGCAGCACTTGTCACCGAATCGCGCCAATGGTCTGTTTCACATGATGGAGCGGATTCGTTTGACGGCACAAGACGCTCTGGATGTAGAAGCCTCAAAGGTAAAACCATGACGTCAGTAATCCCGAAGGCCTCTACCTCTGAGGCTGCAGAAACCGCCAGGCAGCATACTTTGCGTCATGCCGATTTGCTGCTCTGTGGCGCTACGGTAATGACTCCTAATGGGGCCGAGCGTCTCGACATCGCCTGTGCGCAAGGCCGGATTACGGCTCTTGGTGATTTGTTGCCCGGCTGGAGTGCAGACTGTGTGCTGGACCTTAATGGCCTGCATGTTTTGCCAGGGGTGATCGACAGTCAGGTGCATTTCCGAGAGCCGGGGCTGGAGCACAAAGAGAATCTGGAAGCGGGTACACGGGGCGCAGTCCTGGGCGGCGTGACAGCGGTTTTTGAAATGCCCAACACCTATCCCTTGACCTTGGGTGCTGCCGATTTGCGAGCCAAGCTGGATGCTGCTCAAGGCCGAAGCTGGTGTGATCACGCCTTTTATATCGGTGGTTCTGCCTTGAATGCCGATTCCTTGCAGGAACTGGAACAGCTCCCAGGTTGTGCAGGCATCAAGGTCTTTATGGGCAGCTCCTTTGGAGACCTGTTAGCGGATGAGGACGCCGTGCTGCGTCGCATCTTGCGTCATGGTCGCAGACGGCTGGCAGTACACGCCGAGGATGAGGCCAGGCTGCGTGAACGCAAATATATCGCCCTGGATAGTGGCGACGTGCGCCAACACCCGATTTGGCGTGATGTGGAAAGTGCCTTGAAGGCAAGCCAACGCATTGTTCGTCTGGCGGAAGAGGAGAAGCGCCGATTGCACGTGTTGCATGTGTCTACCGCAGAGGAAATGCAGTTTCTGGCCGCGCACAAAGATCGCGTAACGGTAGAAGTGACCCCACACCATCTCAGTCTGCAAGCCCCCGACTGTTATGAGCGTCTGGGCAGCCTGGCGCAAATGAATCCCCCGGTGCGCGGGCAGGTTCATCAAGACGCGCTGTGGCAGGCGATTCGTTCGGGCGTGGTGGATGTCATTGGCAGCGATCATGCACCTCATACCTTGCAGGAAAAGTCTCAAGCCTATCCCGCCTCACCCAGTGGCATGACTGGCGTGCAAACCTTGCTGCCCGTGATGTTGAACCATGTACACGCAGGCCGCCTGAGTTTGCAGCGACTGGTGGATTTGACCAGTGCCGGACCTGCCCGGATTTTTGGACTGGAAGGCAAGGGACGCATAGCCCTGGGTTTTGATGCGGATTTCAGTATTGTGGATTTGAAGGCACGCCGCCGCGTCCGCAATGACTGGATTGCCAGCGTCAGCGGCTGGTCTCCCTACGACGGCATGCCAGTTGTGGGCTGGCCGATTCACACCATTGTGCGCGGCCATTGTGTTGTTCGTGATGAAGTCCTGGAAGGGCAGGCGCAAGGCAGGCCGCTGCGTTTTCTGGAAGTCCCTTAACCGCCCGTTCAGCAAGGAGTACGTCGTGACGGATTCAAAAGAGCTTAAAGAGCGAGGCCTGAAGGTGACGACGGCTCGTATCCAGATTCTTGAGATATTCCAGGCCCCCGGCATTCGTCATTTGACGGCAGACGATGTGTATCGCCAACTGATCCGGCAAGGCAGTGAGATTGGCCTGGCGACTGTCTACCGTGTACTGACCCAGCTGCAACAGGCAGGCTTGCTAAAGCAGGTTTATTTTGAATCCGGCCGGGCGCTATATGAGCTGGACGATGGCGAACACCATGATCACCTGATTTGCACGGACTGCGGGCGTGTGCAGGAGTTTCATGATCAGACGATCGAGCAGCAGCAAAAAATGATTGCTCAGGAGCGGGGCTTTCAGGTTATGGAACATAGTCATGTGGTGTACGGACGCTGCCTGAATCCGGATTGTGAATATCGCCCGGAACCCATGATGACAAGGAGAAAACATGAAGGCTAAAGGACAAGACACAAGATCTGCTGACAATATGGCAGTACAAATAAACCGCCGAATCTCGGTAGAGCAGGTGGAGGAGGGCCACGAACTGGCCCCCAAATTTGACGAACAGGGCCTGATTGCCTGCATCACGACAGACGCTAACAATGGCGAGGTCTTGATGCTGGGTTACATGAACCGGGAAGCCCTGGAAAAGACCATACAGACCGGTGAAGCCCATTACTGGAGTCGTTCGCGTCAAATGCTCTGGCATAAAGGTGCCAGCAGTGGACTGGTGCAGACGGTAGAGGAAATGCGTATCGATGACGACCAGGATGCGGTGTGGTTACGTGTGCGGGTAGCCGGTTCCGGGGCCAGTTGCCACGTAGGCTATTACTCCTGTTTCTACAGACAGGTGCCGGTTGGTGTCGAGCATAGCAAGGGTCAGGATCTGGTTTTTGTGGAGTCCGCCAAGACCTTTGATCCCAAAGACGTGTATGGGGATGCGCCCAATCCCACTGTGCTTTAAAGGGTGCTCATGCTGGCGGGGCTGGGCGAACTTCACGTTTACTTCTGGCCGCCTGAACCTGTGCTGATCAGGACGATGCAGCACCCGTCAGTCGGGTAGAGCGATGCTCCCGATACGCCGCTGCCAAGGTCCGCAAGGCTTCCCGCGAGCGTTGATCGGTCAGCGTTGAGTGCAACACAATCCGGGAAGGGGGCAGGGCTGGCAGTCCCAGACGTTGGCCCACATCAATTGCATCTGGCGGCGCCAGGCGGCATGAAAATGCCGCGACCGCCAAACCGGCAGAGACCGCCGCCATCACGGCCGCATGGCCACCGCCCACAAACACTTCATTCCACTCAATCCCGGCAGTGCTTAACGCGTGTGTCGCAATATCCCGCACGCCGCAGCAGGGAGCCAGGGCGGCCAGCCGTAAAGGTTTGCCTTCTTGCTGATGAAAGCAGGGTGCCGCAAACCAGGCAAAGTGTTCAGGCCCCAGGTCCTCTCCGTCACGGCGATGATCCTCCTGGCGCACGATGACGGCATCCAGCTCTCCCTTGTCAAAATCTTCCAGCAAGCGATGCGAGCTTTCCAGGCGAACTTCAATCGTCAGGGCAGGGTCTCGTTCATTCAAACGGGACAACAAAGTAGGGACTTCCGGCCCGGCAACGTGCTGGGCAATTCCCAAACGAAAGCGGCGGCAATCGCAGAGCAGGGCGGCTCTGGCGCGGTCGTGTGCAGCAATGAATTCCCGTGCGGGATTAATGAAAACCGTACCTTGAGCAGACAGCCGTACCAGCCTTGGAGTGCGTTCGATCAGCTTGTAACCCAGGCGCTCTTCCAGGCGTTTCAGCTTCACGCTGATCGCGCCTTGTGTGGTGCCCAAGGCTTCTGCGGCTTTGGTAAAGCTTTGGAACTCGGCAATGCTCACAAAAGCTTGTACGGACTCCACATCCAGAACAGGGCGGCTCATGATCTATCCATATTTGTTGTTTCTGATATGCCCGATCATAGCATTGATGAATGACTAGCCCGTCCCTACTATCTCTCCTGACTGAGCGGTCCCGTGCTTTTGGGTTTTGGTGTCCGCACTTTGGCTCGCCGGGACGGCGACGTGTATTGACGACTTTTTGGAAAGATAACGATGACTCCCTCTATCTCGAGTCAGGGCCGCTACGCCTTGGCTGCCGTGTGCTTGTCAGCCTTGATGCTGGGCCTGGAGATCTCCAGCGTGCCGCCGATTTTATCCACCATAGAACAGGTCATGGGGGCCAGTTTCCGGCAACTGCAATGGGTGATGGCAGCCTACACCATTGCCATGACGACCATTCTGATGGGGGTAGGCACTTTGGCGGATCGCTACGGCCGCAAGCGCATTTTTACGATCGGGATTGTGGCGTTCGGGGTCACTTCCCTGGTGTGCGGACTGACGGAAAGTGCAGCTGTTCTGATTGGCGCACGTTTTCTGCAAGGCTTGAGCGCTGCCATGATGCTGATCTGCCAGATCGCGATTTTGTCGAACCAGTTTCGGGACGGACAACAGCGTGGCAAGGCCTTTGCGTGGTGGGGTGTGGTCTTTGGTGCCGGGCTGGGTTTTGGGCCTATTGTGGGTGGCCTGATTCTGACTCTGGCCAGCTGGGAATGGGTGTTTTTGATTCACGCCGTACTGGCCATTATTACCTTGCTGCTGGCGCGCGCTGGCGTACAGGAGTCGCGTGATCCGGGCGCCAGCACCTTGGACGTAGCCGGTATTGCCACCTTGTCCTTGGCCGTGTTTTGCCTGGTGCTGTTTGTCACTCAGGGGCCGGTGCTGGGCTTTGCCAGCCTGCCAGCCTTGAGCATTATTACCCTGTCCGTCCTTAGCCTGATTGCCTTTGTAATCGTGGAGCAGCGCAGTGTTAGGCCCATGCTGGAGTTCTCCGTATTTCGTATCCGCAGTTTCTCCGGTGCCTTGTTGGGCTCGATGGGGCAGAACTTCAGCTTCTGGCCCTTCATCATCTATTTGCCCATCTACTTTCATGTGGGGCTGGGGTATGACAGTGTGCAAACTGGCCTGGCCTTGTTGGCGTACACCTTGCCGACCTTGTTTGTGCCTCCGTTTGCCGAGCGTCTGGCACAGCGTTGGCAGCCGGGTGGAGTCATTACGCTAGGTCTGTTTTTGATTGGCCTGGGCTTTGTAGTGATGAAGATAGGCAGTGTTTCCGATGAACCGGGCTGGCTGATTCTGCCAGGCTGTGTGCTGGCCGGGATTGGTCTGGGCATGGCCAATACTACGACCACCAATGTAATTACCGCCTCGGTGTCGGCTGAACGCGCCGGTATGGCGTCGGGGGCGGATACCAGTGCCCGCATGATCTCCCTGGCCTTCAATATTGCCGTGATGGGCTTTGTTCTGGTGCAAGGCATCATGAGTGATCTGCGTGCTCGCCTGGGTATTGCTGTTGATGGCGAACTGCGTCATCTGGCTGAAAAAGTAGCCTCTGGCGACATCAATATCGTGTCGCAAAGCAGCGCCTTGCTGGCGAATGCCGCCGATCCTGTCGAGGCGGTTCATGCAGCCCTGATTGCCGGTTTTGGCTGGGTCATGGTGTACGGTGCGCTAACTGCCTTTGCTTTGGCGGCCTTAAGTCATCTGGTGTTTGGTTCCACCAGGAAGAGTGCACAGGCGTGTTGCAGTCCTGGATAGGGGCAGGCACAAAAAAGCCGGGCTCATTTGCCCGGCTTTTTCTTATGGAGGCTGCAGTAAAAGCATTGCGTTTAGCCTATCCCCCATGACTAGTGGTTGCCAGTGCTTCAAGCCTTGGCCAGGGCTCCCAGCTTTTTCTGGCTGTTCGAGCGCCAGAACGAGTAGCTCAGTCCCAGCATCAGCAAGATGCAGGCAATGATAAAGACCATGCTGATCGGGCGCTCCAGGAAGATCATCGGATCACCACGCGAGAGCAGCAGAGCACGGCGGAAGTTTTCTTCTACCATCGGTCCCAAGACAAAGCCCAGCAGCAAGGGGGCCGCCTCAAAGCGCAGGCGCATGAAGAAGTAACCCAGCACCCCAAACAGCAGCACGATATTCACATCGAACAGGTTGTTGTTGGTGCTATAGACACCCACGCACACAAAGAACAGGGCAGCGGGGTACAGGTACTTGAAGGGCACGGACAGCAGGCGCACCCACATGCCGATCAAGGGCAGGTTCAGCACCAGCAGCAGGATGTTGCCCACCCAGAAACTGGCGATCAGGCCCCAGAACATATCGGCGTGCTCGACCACCATTTGCGGGCCAGGCTGGATGCCGTGAATGATCAGCGCGCCCAGCATCAAGGCCATGACCGGGTCGCCGGGAATGCCCAGGCTCAGGGTAGGAATGAAGCTGGTCTGGGTAGAGGCACTGGTGGCGGCTTCGGGCGAAGCAATGCCCTCAATCGCACCACGTCCAAAGCGCTCGGGGTTCTTGGCAACTTTCTTTTCCGTGGCGTAGGCAATGAAAGACGCAATGGTCGGGCCGGTGCCGGGCAGAATCCCGAAAGCCGCACCAATCGCAGTACCGCGCACCAGAGCGCCTTTGGATTGCTTGATATCGCCTTTTTCCGGACGCAGGGAACGGGTGGAGACTTTACCAATGGCCTTGGTGTGGCCGCTATTGATCCGGTTGATGTTCTTGAGGAAGTCCGCAATACCGAACAGGCCCATGGCCAGCGCCACAATCTGCAAGCCGTCCTGCAGTTCCGGAATATTGAAATCAAAGCGCGATACACCACTGTTCACATCCGTACCGACCACGCCAAAGATCAAACCCATGACGACCATGGCCACGCCCTTGATGGCAGAACCTTTGGCCAGTGTGGCGCCGGCCAGCAGGCCCAGCATCATCATGGAAAAGTATTCAGCCGGGCCGAATTTGAAGGCAATATCGACCAGCGCGGGCGAGAACAGAATCATGGCCAGAATGCCAATGGTGGCTCCAAAAAAGGAGGACAACATCAACATGAACAGGGCCGATCCGGCCTTGCCGTTGCGGGCCATGGGGTTGCCGTCCAGACACGCCACCGCGTGCGAGGCGGTACCGGGCAGATTCAGCATGATGGAAGTAATACCGCCACCGTACTGGGAGCCGTAGTAAATACCGGCCAACATAATCAGGGCGGCGGTTGGGGTCATGGCGTAGGTCAGGGGCAGCAGGATGGAGATGGCTGCCAGCACACCCATGCCGGGCAGCACCCCGATCAGGTTCCCCATGAACACGCCAAACACGGCCCACATCAGGTTGTCCAGTTGAAAGGCAACGCTAAAGCCGTGCATCAGGTTAGATAGAATTTCCATGGCTTAGCCCCAAGTGAACAGGGGGAATTGCAGCTCCAGCCCCCAGGAGAAAATAACCACACCCAGCAGCGTCACGAAAATGGACAGCAGCAGGGCGGTGAGCCAGGAATGTTCCTTGTCGCCCATGGCAGAGATGAACACCAGGGCAAAGGTGGCGGGAACCAGTCCGCCGTAGCGACCCAGAATAATGAAGGCGATGATGCCACCCACAATCGCCATCCAGCCACGCCATTGCGGCGGGCCGTAGTCCTCCTCCTGCTCATCGTCGTGCGCGGCGGTCTCTACAAACAGGTACAGAGCGCCCAGCACAATCATCACGATGCCCAGCAGAAACGGGAAGTAGCCCGGTCCCATGCGGGCCATGGTGCCCAAGGAGTATTTCTGTCCCATCAGGACGGTAAATACGCCTACTCCCACCATCAGGCCGGCTGAATAATATTTTTGTCTGCTCATGAATCTCCTCATTCCCCTAAAGCAAGCATGATTTTTATAAACCCTGAAAAAGAGCGATTAAAAATGAGGCTAGCTTAGCGGAGCAGGAGAGGGCTTAGGGTGACAGTTTCATTACCTTTTGGTCATGTTTGAATGGTTTGGTAAGGCTTAAACAGGCAGCACAATGGTGACTTTCAAGCCGGATACTCCTTTGGAGAAAATCAGCTCGCCCCGGTGCAATTCAATAATGGCGGCAACGCTGGTTAATCCCAATCCAAATCCTTCACTATCATTATTGAATCTATAAAAATACTTGCCTACGTTTTCATATTCGCTTTCTGGTAATCCTGGGCCATCATCTTCCACAATGATGGAGATTTTATTGTCAAAGCGCTTTTTAATTTCTACGCTGGCATGGCTATGAGCATATTTAACGGCGTTATCCACCAGATTGGCTAAAGCGCTGGCTAATAAATTGCTGTCACCATTAATAATGACTCTGTCGATTTTCTTTTTCTGCAGCGTGACGCCTTTCTCTTCAGCAAAGAAGCTGTACAAGTCCAGAACGTCTTCGGCAATCACTTCCAGATTGCAGGCCTTGAAGTTCTGTCTTTGCACACCGGCATTCAGCTCGGCAATTTGTAGCAGCTTGCCCAGCAGCACGCTCAGGTTCTCTACTTCTTCAATCGCGTCTTGTTGTGCCTCCCGGACATGCGGGGGGACGCCGGGCAGATTCTGGGTCTCGCGCAGCTTGCCAACGATGCGGGTAAGCGGGGTGCGGATATTGTGGGCCACGGTATCGGAGATATGCCGCGCGCCTTGCATCAGGCTCTCGATTTTGTCCAGCATGCGGTTGATGTCGTGGTGGATCAGACCAAAGACGTCCTCGCTCTCGGAGGTGATGCGCTTGGAAATATCCCCCGCGCCCACCTGTTCCGTCAGCAGGCGGATGCGGCCCACACGGTATTTCAGCTCATTGCTAAAGACATAGGCGCCCAGAATTACCAGCATCAAGGCCAGGATCATGGAGGTGACGATGATGCGGCTAAGCATGGCGCGTAGCTCGATCAAGGTGCCCAGCTCGTGACCAACCACCAGGGTTTCGCCGCCGGACAGTTTGGTGACGCGGACATTGCCTTCGGACAGGGCGTCGATATGCTTGATCTGCACTTCCACCACTTGTCGTTCTGGCAGGTTGTTCAGGCCGGGGATCTCGCTGATATTGCCCACCAGGGTGTGATTGAATTCGTCCAGCAGCAGATAGATTTCCTGGCCCGAATCAATCCGGTCCGATAGGGTCAGCTCGATCATGCGCAGGATTTCTTCGCGCCCGCCGACTTCGTAGGCAATGCTAAGCCGCTGTACGGCGACGTTGATTTGCCGCAGGTGCTCGTCGCGCAAGGCTCCAAACACCTGAACGTAGAAGAAGCCGATTAAAAACAGCGTGGTGAAGATGGCCAGGATGCTGTAGTTCAAGGTCAGCCGGAAGGAGGTGGACTCCCACAGGCGTTTGATGAAATCAATCATCGCAGCGCTTTAGCTTGAAACCGTCGATGCTGTCCTTGTCGCTCAGTACATAGCCACGGCCACGCACGGTATGGATCAGGGGTGTGGCGCCTTCCTTGTCCACCTTGCGCCGCAAACGACTGACCAGCACATCAATCACATTGGATTGGGGGTCGAAGTTGTAGCCCCAGACCACTTCCAGCAGCATGGTGCGGGTAACGATCTTGTGGCTGTTCATCAGCAGGTAGGACAGCAGCTTGATTTCGCGAGGTTGTAGTTCCAGCACCTCGTCGCCACGGGAGATTTTCTGGTTGCGGATATTCATGACCAGATCATCCACCTGCAGATTCTTGATTTCTGCATTGTCACTGCTGCGGCGTATCAGGGCGTGCAGGCGGGCGGCCAACTCCTGAAAGGAAAAGGGCTTGATTAAATAATCATCGCCACCGGCTTTCAAACCATCAACTTTATCGTCCACACCGGATAAGGCACTTAATACCAGTACGGGGACTTTTTTACCTAAAGATCGCAAAGTAAAAAGAATGGACAGGCCATCGACATTATTGGGAAGCATGCGATCAAGAATAATCACATCCCATACGTCTTTCATGGCATTTTCCAAACCGGAAACGCCATCATGACTGGTTACCACCGAATAGCCCAGCTCGGATAAGCCATTCACTAAATACCGAGCATTTTCCCGGTCGTCTTCAATCAGTAAACAATTCCACATTTGGCTTCTCGGAGATTTATGAAGTGGCAGACTCATCCATTCCAGAAATGGATTGATCAAAAAGGCTAATGCCGACTATGAGGCGAACATGACAAAACGGTAATGTTTGATGTCAGGAAATATAAATATTGATTCATCCTGTTAACACCGTCATGTGCTCTGAATTATAGGAGTAATTAGTCAGCACATTATTCTAATAAAAATCTCAGGGCTGTCGGGCTGGAAATCCAGAAATGCGCCGGAAATTGTCTGGGATGCTTGTTCGGTGGCTAAAGCGTCTGTCCGGGAAGGAGGGGGCGGGTCAGGTTCTGGACTGCCGATTGGCACCGGGAGCCTGTCCTTTCAGACGCTTGTAGGCCCGGCTGAACGCCGCCTGCGAGGTATAGCCCAAACGCTGGGCAATCGTTTCAATAGACAGTTTTTCCTGACTTAGCCATTGGCTGGCCAGACCCATGCGTAATTCTGTGGCGTAACGCAGTGGAGACATGCCCAAGGTGGCCTGAAAGCGTTGGGCAAAGACGGAACGAGACAGGTGAGATTGTGCTGCCAACTCTGCCACTGTCCATTCGTAGCCAGGTTGGCGGTGCAGGGCCAGAATGGAACGTGCCAAGCGAGGATCGCGCAAGGCAGCCACCAGGCCGGAAGCATGGCCGCAGCCGGATTCAATCCAGCCGCGAACAATCATGGCGGCCGCCACTTCGGCCAAGCGGGCCATGATGCCGGCATAGCCAATGCGGCCCGCGCAGATTTCCCCTTTCATGGAATCCAGAATGGGCAGCAGGCCAGGATAGTTTTGGGCCCCAGTATTGGCAATCATGGCGCTGGGCATGAGTTTGCCCAGTCCGTGCATGCCGCCCAGATCAAACTCCATGCAACCGTAGAACAAAATTGCGCTAGGGGTGGGGTAGGAACTAGGGCATGTGCTGACACCGCTGACGGCTTGTCCCAGTGGAGCGGCCTCAAAGCTGTCTATGTGTTGAACCGAGGCTTCTTCTTTGGACAGGATTTGATGGCTTTCACCTTGCGGTAGAAACACGGTGCTGCCTGCTGAAAGCTTGTGAATCGTGCCATCACGGGTACGTAGAAATGCCGAACCTACAGCCAGAAAGTGAAAGTAGGCATGACCGGGGCGTTCTTCAAAACCCAGCCCAAAATGAGGCCCAGTTTGAATCCGGCGGTATTGCACCCCACGCAAGCGCATACCGGTCAGCAGTTCACTGATCAGGTCGGAGGACAGGGCGAATTGTTCTTGCTCGGTCATGTTCGGCGTTTCGATCAAATTTTCAAGACTGATCATCATAGATCATCCGGTTTCTGATCTCTAGACTGGGAGCTGTTTTTGTTTCTCCAGGGAAGTAGCGATGAGTCGTGATGTGTGTAATGCCAGTTTGCGGGCCCCGGTCATGGAACCTGCCTGGGTAGCTGTATTTTCATTGGCCATGGGTGTGTTTGGTTTGTTGACGGCGGAGTATTTGCCCGCCAGCTTGCTGACACCGATGGCCGTAGATTTGGGTGTATCGGAAGGCTTGGCAGGGCAGGCCGTCACAGTAACGGCGGTGGTCGCTTTGTTTTCGGGCCTGCTGGTTCCAGCGCTGACCCGTCGTTTTGACCGGCGTAATGTGTTGCTTGGTTTTACGCTGCTGATGATTGCATCGAACTTGCTGGTGGCGCTGTCCTCCAGCCTGACAGTGTTGCTCTTGATGCGGGTCTTGCTGGGGATTGCCCTGGGCGGCTTTTGGAGCATGGCGGCAGCCGTTGCCATGCGTTTGGTGCCGAACACATTAGTGCCGCGAGCCTTGTCGATTATTTTTAGCGGGATTGCCGTGGGGACGGTGGTTTCGGTCCCTTTAGGCAGTTATCTGGGGGGCCTGTTCGGCTGGCGCAGCGCGTTCTTTGCGGCAGCGGCGGTTGGTGTTTTGACCTTGGTGTTTCAGTGGCTGACCTTGCCCAGCATGGCACCGCGTCAGCATGCACGCACCGCAACGGTACTGGATTTGCTGCGCAGACCCGGTATTGCGATCGGTATGTTTGCCTGTGTGCTGGCCCATGGGGGGCAGTTTGTCCTGTTCACCTTTATTCGTCCGGCGCTGGAAGGTTTTGCCTCTATTGATATGGATGGCTTGGCCTTGATGCTTCTGGGCTTCGGACTGGCGAATTTCGTAGGCACCTTGTTGGCGGGCTGGCTGATGGAACGCAGCTTGCGGGTGACTTTGGTCGTGATGCCCGCCTTGGTGGGTTTGGCGGCCTGGGGCATGGTCTGGCTGCCGGTGCACAATATGGGCTTGATGTGGCTGGTGGCGTTATGGGGACTGGCTTTCGGAGGGGTGCCAGTGGCCTGGTCCAATTGGGTGGCCAGTGCCATGCCCGATCAGGCGGAAGTGGCAGGCGGCATGGTGGTGGCGGCGGTGCAGTCCTCGATTGCTGCGGGGGCGGCAGTGGGTGGCTTCATGTTCGGCCTGGGCGGTGTTCCTATGGTGTTCCTCACCGGTGGGAGCGTGATGTTGTTTGCTGCGCTTTTGATTGCTTTACGGGTTACAGCGGATTGGCCGGCCTACCCCAGTGGGGAGCGGGCGCATTAAAAGGGGAGCCTGGGCCAGAGAGCCGGGCCGATTTGATGTGCTGCGGTCCACAGGTTGAAATCGGCCTGGCTTTTGAGTTCAAGATGTTTTGAGGGGTTCCAGCTTTGGCCACAAAGCATGGAAGTGATGGACCGGACCTTGCCCCAGGCCGATCTGCAGTTGGTCAGCCGCGGCCAAAGCGCCATTCAAATATTCCTTGGCCAAGCCTACCGTAGCCGGCACGCTGCGGCCCGGTAGCAGGGCAGCAATGGCGGAGGACAGCGAACAGCCCGTGCCATGCGTGTTGCGTGTCGGGATGCGAGGCGACTGAAAAACATGGCTTTGCCCCTGACCTTGCAGCAAATCCACACTGTCCGGGCCATCCAGATGACCGCCCTTGAGCAGCACCCACTCAGGGCCTAGCAAGCACAGTTCGCTTAAGGTGCTGTGCATCTCTTGCAGCGAGGCGGGTTCCGGTTTGTGCAGCAGATCGCCCGCTTCGGGCAAGTTGGGGGTAAGCAGGGTACACATGGGCAGCAGCTTGTCGCGCACGATGGACACGGCTTCGGGGCTGAGCAAACGATCCCCGCTTTTGGCGACCATGACCGGGTCCAGCACAATCGGGCAGTCCAGGCCGTGATGGTGCAGGCGGTCTGCAATTGCTTCCGCAATCCCTGCAGTGGCGATCATGCCGATCTTGATGGCATCCACGCGCACATCCTCAAACACCGCATCCAACTGGTCCGCCACAAAGTCCGGCTCCAGCGCCACAAAACGCCGCACACCCTGGGTGTTTTGCGCGACCACGGCGGTAATCACGCTCATGCCGTAAGCGCCCAAGGCATACATGGCTTTCAGATCAGCCTGAATACCGGCACCGCTGGTCGGGTCCGTGCCCGCAATACTCAAGACATTGGGAATCATGCTTGGCCTGCTTGAGCTTGAGTGGCAGCCAATGCCAGTGCCCGACGGGCAACTCGGACTAGATCAAAGCTGTGTGCCACATCCAGACTGTCCAGCTCCGCATTGCTGAACCAGCGCGCGTCCAGCGCATCATCGCCCGCTTGTGGCTCGCCTTGCTGCCAGCGGAACAGCACGGCAATCAGAATGAAATGCGAATAGGCCAAAGGTGTGGCGCTGGGTTCGCGGTCAAATACATCCAGCGCATCAAAGATCTGCAGGGCCTGGCCTTGTACGCCGGTTTCTTCGGCCAGTTCCCGGTGGGCCGCCGCCATGATGGTTTCGCCCGCGCGAATCTTGCCGCCGGGAAAGGCCCAACGTCCTGCATCGGGCCTATTGGCGCGGCGTATCAGCAAAATCCGGTCTTGATGGATGACGGCAGCCAGGGTGGCGGCAACCGGGCCGACGGGGGAGGGGGAGTGGTCAGAAGACAAGATAGCAACTCCTAGTCAAGGATAGCCATCCGGCAGCAAGCGGCGAGCAGGTACAGACCCGTCCCTTCGCCGGCATGACCCGGATCAGGTTCAACGGGTCACTGCGGTGCAATCTGCTCGGGCAGTTTCTCAGCCTGCTCGCCAGGCTCCCCTCGGTGAAAAGACCGTTTCTGTAAAAACGGTCTGGGCGAGTATACCTGTCTTCGTACCCAGACATGGCAGGCGGGTGCATGCTCTGGGTATCATCTGAATGGCATTACGATTTCGTTTGACGCAACCATGAAAGGCTTCGACTATGGCTCGCCCTGATCTGAATCTATTGTTCGCACTGGATGCCTTGCTGGAGGAGGGCAGCGTCATGGGAGCGGCACGGCGGATGAATCTGAGCCCGCCTGCCATGAGCCGAACCTTAGGCCGCATTCGGGATACGCTGGATGATCCCGTGTTTGTGCAAGTGGGGCGCAAGCTGTTGCCTACGCCCAGAGCCTATGCCTTGCGCGAGCAAGTGCGGGCAGCGGTGGAGCAGGCAACCCAGGTGTTAAGTTCCAATACCGAGATTGATCTGCTGTCCCTGGAGCGCAGTTTCA
Source organism: Alcaligenes sp. 13f (assembly GCF_020496585.1). Classification (NCBI taxonomy): domain Bacteria; kingdom Pseudomonadati; phylum Pseudomonadota; class Betaproteobacteria; order Burkholderiales; family Alcaligenaceae; genus Alcaligenes; species Alcaligenes sp. 13f. The sequence continues at coordinate 175,825 of NZ_JAHKKC010000007.1, read as the reverse complement.
ATGTGCGTGCGACGGACGAATTTGTGAATGTGCATCTGGGCCATTTGCTGGAGGCCATGGCCAAGGAAATGCCCAAAGCCATGCTGCGCCTGTCTCCCGAAGAGGACGATATGGATGACGATGCCTTGCGTAGTGGCCGTATTGATCTGTTTATCAGCGCCTCACGCAAGCTGGCGCCGGATATTCACGTACAGCCCTTGTTCACGACGCATTTTGTGGGTGTCGCCCGGGAGCACCATCCTATCTTCGACAAAGATATTTCGCTGGAACGCTTTGTGCGCTGGGACCATATCAATGTGTCACGGCGGGGCAAGGGCCGATCCAACCTGGACGCCTTGTTGCAAGCCAGTGGCTTGCAGCGCAATGTGGCCTTGGTGGTGTCCAATCCCTACACCGCGCTGTTTGCCTTGCATGACTCCGATCTTTTGCTGCCGCTGCCCAAGCATCTGGCAAGCAGTGCCAAAGCGGCGGGCTTGGCGATCCGAGTGTTTGATTTGCCTGTACCCATGGAGACAGCCATGTTGGTGCAGGCCTGGCACATGCGCCTGCAGACAGATCCGGCCCACCAATGGTTACGCACGACCATCCATCGCTTGTGTACCGAGGACGATGCGCAGACGGCCAAACGCAGCAAGCTGTAATTTAAATTGGTTTTCAAGTGCGTTTCACGCACTTGAGTGAGTGCAATAAATTCACTTTTCGGACGCGTTGGGGACTTTTATAGTGATTTTCATTCATCACTGTAAAGAGTCCTCTTGTGTCGTCTGCCAGTCCCTCACCGCAGTCTGCCTCCGGGCTGAAAGCCTTTCTTGGTCGGATGGGTCTGGCCCTCAGTTCCGTGGATATCACAAGCCCACGTGCAGGCTACATCCTGCGTTCCATTCTGGCCGCGTGGCTGGCCTTGTCAGTAGCCTATTTGCTGGATCTGCATGCGCCTTTTTCTGCCGCATCCAGCGTGCTACTGGTGATCAATCCGGTGCAAGGCGCGGTGATAGGCAAGGGGACCTGGCGGGTGCTGGGCACGCTGGTCGGAATGCTGGCCGCCTTTGTGTTGATGAGTGTCTTCGGGCAGCAACCTTGGCTGTTCTTGCTGGGCTTTGCGTTCTGGCTGGGCCTGTGTGTGATGGCCATGGGTTTGCTGCGCCACTACAAATCTTACGGGGCGGCCTTGGCAGGTTATACGGTTGGCCTGGCGGTATACGGCGCCATGGGGCAAGCGCAACTGAGCTTTGATCATGTTGTTGGGCGGGGTTCCTCGGTGCTGGTGGGCGTGCTGTGCCTGGGCGTGGTGTCTGCCTTGTTCAGTACCCGCAGCGTACGCAGTCGCTTGCAGGCCCAGTTATTGCGCCTGGCTTCGGAAACAGCCCGTGTTCTGGCGGGCAGACAAGCGGCCCTTCATGCGTGCAAGACGGCAGAGAGTGACCAGGAGCGTGTACGGCATCAATTGATGATGGATGTGTACGGGGCGGATGATTTGTTGTCGGTTGGCAAGGCGGAGTCTGCCGATTTGGCCGCCCGGGCGACCGCTTTGCGGCATGCCATTGCCTGCCTGTTTTCCGCCATGTTGGGGGGCGCGGGCCCGCTTCCGCAAACCTTTACACCCATGCCCGTCCTGGCGGCCTTGCGGCAAGAATGGGAGCAGGCCTGGAAGCAGGCTGCCCAACTGGTTTCACAGGGCCCGGACGGCTTGGAGCGGGCCAGTGCCGTGCTGATGCCGCTGCGTGCCCGCTTGCAGGAAATCTTGAATACCGGTCCTTTGGAGCGCCTGGCAGAACCGGCTCCGTTTCTGATTGCCGGGGATCGTCTGATTGAGCAGCTGGATGATTATCTGGCGGCCCTGGATAGCTTGCGTGCTCTGTATCGTTTGCCCACGCAAAGCACATATCCCGCCATTCCTTTTTATCGGGATATTTCGCTGGCACTGGAAAACGGGGTTCGCGCCATGCTGACGGTGCTCTTGGGCGGCACATTCTGGATTCTGACGGGCTGGACGGACGGCAATATGATGCTGGCCGGTCTGGCGGCAGCCTGCGCCTTGTTGTCCCCGGCACCTAACCCACCTGCGGCGGCGATGGCATTTATCAAGGGCATTGCGCTTTCGATTGTGGCGGCCTTTTTATGCACCTTTGTGGTCCTGCCTTTGATCGAAGGCTTGCCACTGCTGCTGATTGTGCTGGCGCTGTTCTGGTTACCCGCCATTTATGCCACCACGGTGCCCAAATACGCCATGGTCGGTGTGGCCTATCTGGTGTCGTTTACGACCTTGGCAGCGCCATCCAACCCCATGCACTACGACTTCGAACTGTTCGTGAATGGTTCTGTGGCCTGGTTGCTGTGCACTTTCTTTACCTTGCTGGGTTTTCAGCTGTTTTGGCCTCGCAAACTGAGTCGGGATCTAAGCCGTCTGCAAATGCGTATTCGCGCCAACAGTCTGGCGGTGCTGCGGGGCAAACGTTTCCAACCGCAGATCTGGCGCTGGCGACAGCAACATCGCCTTGCGCAATTGGGAGCCGGATTAAAGGCGCAGCCTGCGCAAATGCAGCAAGCCTTGTCGCAGGCTCTGGACAGCGTGCATCTGGGTTGGGAACTGCTGCGCTTGCAGTCGTATGTACGACAAGCCCAGGTGCCTGCCCATGTGTCCCAGCCCCTGAAAACTACCTTGCGTCATATGGCTCGCCGGGCTGATCAACCCCGTTTGGCAGCGCGCCATGCCCGGCGTCTTGCTCAGGCCGTGCGGTGCCGGGACGCTGAGCCGCAACATGATGGCCTGCGTCTGGCTGCTGTGCTGCTGGATATTGCGATGCTGCTGGAGCGCCACCCGGCGTCTGTTTCCCTTCAATCAGGAAGTGCTGTTCATGCTTAGTGAAGTTGCCCTGGCGGGCATGTATGTCCCGCCTTTTTTTGTCTACGTCTGCCTGGCGGTGCCTATTTATCTAGGGTTGCGTTACGTGCTGGTGCACACAGGCGTGTTGCGCCATGTTTGGCACCCGGCCTTGTTTGAGTTTGCCTTGTCCTTGTCCCTTGTCTCGGCCTTGATTCTGTATGTCTAAATTTCCTGCTTTGATCAAGCCAGTCAGCCGGTTTGTGCTGACGGCCTTCTTGCTGTTGATAACAGCCTATTTGCTGATGGCTTTGTGGAACGCCTATGTGCGGGCGCCCTGGACGCGGGATGGCCGGGTCAGCGCACAAATTGTGCGTATCGCGCCCGAGGTCTCGGGGACGGTGCGGGAGATGGCGGTTACTGATAATCAGCGGGTTCACAAGGGGGATGTCTTGTATCGCCTGGACCCGGCGCGTTTTCAGCTGGCGCTGGAGCAGGCGCAGTCCGAACTGGCGGCGGCAACAGCCATCCTGAACCAGAGGGCGGCAGAGGCCAAGCGCCGTCGCGGTATGGAAAGCCTGCTGCCTGCTGAAGAAATTCAGCAAGCCCAGCACGCCGTGCGTATTGCCCAGGCCGAGCAGCGCAGTCGGCAATTGGCTGTGGACGCAGCCAAGCTGGACCTGGAGCGTTCGGTACTGTACGCGCCTGTTGATGGCTATGTGACTCGCCTGCGTTTGAACGCGGGTGATTATGCGGTGGCGGGGCAGGCCAATATGGCTTTGCTGGATGCCCATAGCTTCTGGATGACGGGCTATTTTGAAGAAACCAAGCTGCAAGGTATTGAGCCGGGAGCGGAGGCACGCATTCGTTTGATGGGCTATGAAGGCTTGATAGCAGGTCATGTCAGTAGCATCGGGCGCGGAATTACCGATGCCAATCAGCAAGCGGATGCGCAGGGCTTGCCCAGCGTGGAGCCCAACTTCAGCTGGATTCGTTTAGCGCAACGGATTCCGGTACGGGTGGAGTTTGATGATTTGCCGGCGGATGTGCTGTTGGCGGCCGGGATGACAGGCAGTGTGGCTGTCGGCCCCGCGCTGGATGCGGGCAGTGCAAAGGGCCGCATCAGTTCCTTTTTGCAGCGCTGGCTTTAAGAGGCAGGCATGGATAATTTTTTGATGCCTGAACGTCACCGCGCACGCCGCTTTTTACCCTATGTGCTGCTGCTTCTGAGTTTGTCAGCTTGCACGACGGTAGGCCCGGATTATGTGGAGCCCAAACAGCCGCTTCCTGCGACGTGGCTACATGAACAAACAGGCTTTGCCAGGCAGGATCAGGACAGCTTGCGTCGCTGGTGGCAGCAATTCCAGGACCCGACGCTGGATGCGCTGGTGGAAAGAGCGTTGAGCCGTAATCAGGATCTGGATATTGCTGTGGCTCGTTTGAAGCAGGCCAAGGCGGAACGCGGCCAGATTGCAGCTGATCTTGGCCCCAAGGTATCAGCCGGGGCGTCGGGGCAGGCGCGCCGCAATAGTAAAGCTCTGGACTCGCCACCTGGAGGGGAGTTACGAAACTGGCAGTTGGGGCTGGATGTCAGTTGGGAGCTGGATTTGTTTGGTGGCACTCGCCGGGCGATAGAGGCCGCCGATGCCGGTATTGAAGCGTTGGCGCAGGACCACGGTGCTTTGCAGGTCAGCTTGATTGCCGAGTTGGTCAGCCATTACGCCGGTTTGCGGGCGACGCAAAGACGGCTGGATATTGCCAGGGACAATGTGCGCAATCTGCGCGATACCGAACAGTTGGTGGAGCAATCCCGACGTCGCGGGTTGGCTCGTCAGTCTGAACTTTTGCAGGCCAGAGCCGAGCGTGAAATGGCACAGGCGCAGCTCCCGATACTGGAAGCCGACATTGCCCGTTTCAGTCATGGCATTGGTGTGTTAGCGGGCGGCTTTCCGGGCGACTGGCATGCGGTTCTGACGCAACCCGCGCCTGCCTTGCCCGTGCCGCCGCAATTGCCCGCGTTCCTGCCCTCGGATCTGATTCGCTCCCGGCCAGACTTGCGAGCAGATGAACGGCGTTTGGCTGCGGCCACGGCGCATATAGGTCAAGCCCAGGCACAACGCTTTCCGACGTTCCGGATTCCCTTGGGAATAGGGACTGCCGTCAGCGTGATTCACGACATCTTTTCCAGTGCCAGTCTGTTGTGGGCGGCAGGGCTGCAAGCGGAGCACAGCTTGTACGATGGTGGCCTTGCGCAATCGGGCATCGAAGCGGCACAAGCGAAGGCGCAAGCCGCTGAACTGATTTATGAGCGTGATGTGCATCTGGCTTTGCGGGAGGTGGAAGATGCCTTGACCTCTCTGCACAGCCAGGTACAACGTCAGACGTCCTTGCAGGCCGCACTGCTCGATAGCGAACAGGCTTTGGAGCACGCGACGCAACTGTATAAAGCAGGCTTAAGCGCCTACTTGCCGATCCTGGTGGCACAGCGTAGCGCCAATCAGGCACGAGATGCCTTGACGCTTAGCCAGTGGGACGAGGTATTGGCTGCCATTGCTCTGTATAAATCCCTGGGAGCAGGCTGGCAGGAAAGCTGAGACGCAGCAATCGGATTACAGCTCCCCCGTCAAAAACTGCGCTCGTCCACGCCCGAAGGACCAGTCTGCATCGCTGTTCTCGACCAGAGCAATGATCAGATCATTGGGCGAGACGCCACAGTTCTGCTCCAGCCGCTCTGCCAGCAAACGGTAGAACTGAATTTTTTGATTCTCGCTGCGGGGGCGGGACACGATGTGCAGCAGTACCACCTTGTCGCTACGCGGATAGCCCAGGCCGGTGTCTTCCAGTATCAGCTCGCCGGGACGGTGCTGGGTCACGCACTGGTAGCGGTCGGTGGCGGGAACATCAAAGGCTTGCACCATGGCTTGATGCGCGGTGTCCAGCAGCAGGCGCAGTTCTTCGTCGTTGCGGCCTTGGATCAGATCAAATTTCAGTAGTGGCATGATGGTTCATTCTTGATTGGGACTGCGGTCTGCAAGGCCGCCGGAAGTGATAGCCATATCGTCGTAAATCAGACGTTCGGCTTCGATTAGCAAATTCGATAACTGTTGATAGGCGGCGACCCATCTATCTATGAGCTCGTTGCTTGTCATCCTCGCGATCAGCTCTTCGCGTATGGCTTGCAGCTGGCAAGTGCCCGTCATTGGGTCATGCTCGGGCTGGGCCTGTAGAGCGAGGTGATTGTTGGCGATCTGGCTGGCCAAGGGGCTCATCGGTGGGGAGTCGCGCAGTATCAATTCATAAAAATAGGTGGTCAGGGCTTTGTCGCCGCTTGCCAGCAGCGGGGCAGCGGTCTTGATGATGTCGCGTTGAGCGTCCGTCACCATAAGCTTCAAAAGCCGGGCAAGACGTGGCTTTTTTTGCAGTGTTCAAGATAGGCAGCTGGGCGAGTCATGGTTTCAGTCTCCTGGTTTGAGGGCGGGATAGCAGGGCTATCGATAGGGAAGATAGAAGACTGAATGAATCAAGTAAAATGATGAATAATGATTCTATGAATCACTAATAATGATCAAAAAGAGATTCATGTAGGCGAGGCCTGGATGAGCCTGCGGTTTCTTGCGAACGACCAGCGGGTGTTACTTGTTGCCCTTGGATGGTTTGATGATGAAGGTTGCACGCCTGCCGCCTGGCGTTCTGAGAAGAACTTTCTGTTTATAAATCACTAAAAAAGATTTTATTAATCAGTATTCATCATTTTACTTGATTGGTTGCTGCGCCTATCGTCAGGGCTTCTAAACGACGGTTCTTGGCACCGCCAAGGCTCTGAGGCCACTGTGACACAGGCCCAGGCCTGCAGGCGACAAGCTGACTGCCGACACTGGCCGCGTGTACCTGTTGGGCAGGTGGCTCACGACGTATCACTCTCGGTATTGCACTGTAGAGGACTTGCCCCCGGTGAGCTTTTCAAGGAGCTAATCATGCAATTGCGAGACAACGGACTCAGGTTCTCGCCCATCACTATTGTGCTGCACTGGCTTGTTGCGGCCTTGCTGTTTTCCATTCTGGGCTTGGGGGTGGCCATGGCCCAAAGCCCCGGCGATGCGCGATTGGTACAGCTGCAAAATCTGCTGGGGACGCTGCTGTTTCTGATCTCCATCTACCGCTTCTGGGCACGTGTGACCTCTTTTCATCCTTTGCCGGTGGGCTCGCCCAATCCGGTGGAAGTGATTGTGGCCCGTTCCGTGGCCACGGCCCTGGCTTTGGCGATGGTGCTGCTGCCTGTCGCCGTCTGGCTATCCCGTGCGGCGGCTGGCGTAGCGGTGGAGCTGCCCGGTGGCCTGGCCTTGCCGACCTTGATCAGACCGAATGAGCAGGTCAAGGCGGTGGTCGATGTGCTGTTCAATATTGGCGCCACCGCTTTCCTGGCGGGGCTGGCCTTGCACCTTTTCGGGGCATTCAAAAACCATTTCGTACTGAAGAATCTGGCCCTGCGGCGCATGCTGGGCAAGCAGGTGGAGTTGTAAATCATGAGCGAAGCAAATCGAGACTTTGCGGGCAATGTCATCACGCAGATGTGCGGAGTGCAGTACCCGATTTTTCTGGCGGGCATGGCTGCGATTTCCGGGCCGCAATTGGTGGCGGCGGTAGCGAACGCGGGTGGGATGGGTGTGCTGGGTGGCTTGCGTCTGGCTCCCTTGATGCTGCGTAAGTGGCTGCGGGAAACCAGGGCACTGACGGACCAGCCTTTCGGGGTGAATGTGGTGCCGCAGTTTGGTGGCCCGGAGGTGTTCGAGGCCCAGTTTCAAGTGATCCTGCAGGAGCGGCCTCGCATCCTGTCGCTGTTCTATGCCGAGGACTATTCCGCCGACATGATTCCCCGTGCCAAAGACGCCGGCATGATCGTGATGGTGCAAACCGGCACGGCGGCTCTGGCTCGCAAAGCGATTGCACATGGGGCCGATATTATCGTCGCCCAAGGCAGTGAGGGTGGCGGGCACCTGAATCGCGGCACGATTGGCCTGATGTCTTTGCTACCCGCCATTCTGGACTGCGCACAAGGTCGTCCCGTACTGGCGGCGGGCGGGATTACGACCCGCCAGGATGTCAGGGCGGCCATGAGCCTGGGGGCTTCCGGCGTATTGGTGGGTACGGCCTTTCTGGCCAGCGAGGAGTCCAACGCGCATCCGCTCTACAAGCAAAAGATTCTGGAAGCCAGCACGGACGATACGGAATATCGCACCGGCTATTCTTTTGGCTGGACCTATGGCACGCCGCATCGCGTGATTCCCAACCGTGACAAGTGGAATGTGCTGCGTCTGGTCGGGGGTGGGGCGCGGGCAATTGATAAGGACAGAATGGCCAGGAAACTGTCTTTGTATGCCGGTCAGGGCGTCGGCAAGATCCACAGCATTGTGCCAGCGGCAGAACGGGTCGCGGAACTGGCCCTGGGCCTGTCCTGATGCCTTACTGCGGCAAAGCCTGTGCGGCGCTGCTGGACAGACCCACAGGCTGGCCCGTCAGAGCAGGCTGTTCGACCTCGCCCTGATCCAGCTTGGGCAATTGGGCGAACTGCGCTTGAGCCAGGGCCACAAAGCTGCGTAGAGCCGAGCCAGGATTGGCATCAGCACGACGGATAAACACGGTTTTGACACGCGCAACCTCAGGCGGCAGTTCGTGACATTGCACGGGCAGGCGCAAGCTGCTGTTCTGGGCGATGGCTTTGGGCAGCAGGGTAATGCCCATGCCCGAGGCTACGCAGGACAGAATGCCGTCCAGTGTGCCCATTTCCATGATCTGGTTGGGCACCAGCCCAGCCTGATAAAACCAGTGTTCCAGCGTAGAGCGGTAAAAGCAGCCGGTTCTAAAGACCAGTACGGTTTGTTGGGGAATTTTTTCAATCAGGGCAGGCAGGGATTCCACCGCCTTGCTGCTGACCAGCACCAGTTCTTCTTCAAACACTTCTTCTTGAGTCAGGGCGGCGTTTTGATGAAAGCCACCGACAAACGCACCATCGAGCTGGTGGGTCTCAATGGCCTTGATCAGCTCGGCCGTGGTGCCGGTTTGCAAGGACAACTGAACCTGGGGATAGCGTTCGCGGTATTGGGTCAAAACCTGGGGCAGACGGATGGCGGCCGTGGTCTCCATGGAGCCCAGACGCAGCAGACCGCTGGGAGTGCCGGTGTCTTGCAGGGCGGCACGGCTTTCTTCGGTCAGTTGCAAGATACGGCGTGCGTAGGCCAGAAAGGTATGGCCAGCCGGAGTCAGCACCACACCACTTTTCTGGCGTATGAACAATGGCTGTTCCAGTTCGGCCTCCAGCTCTTTGATGCGCATGGTGACGTTCGATTGCACGGTGTGCACCTTCTGGGCAGCGGCAGTAAAGCTGCCATGCTCTGCAACCGCACAAAAAATCTGTAATTGGCGCATTTCCATCTCGGTCATCCCATGTCTGTAAATGATGCGTGGATTATTAATCAATCACTTTATGGCATTCCTGATGAGTCGTAAAGCGGTTTGAGGGGCTTACAGTTGATTGCGGTAGTTCGCCGGGGTGTGACCAAAGCTGCGTCGGAACAGGCTGATAAAGGCACTGGGGCTGGAATACCCCAGATCGTAGGCAATGGTGGCGACAGGGGCACCGGCTGCCAGCATTTCCAGGGAGCGCATCAGGCGGGCGCGTTGACGCCAGGCGGTGAAGTTAAAGCCGGTTTCTGTCACGAAACGGCGGCTTAAAGTGCGCAGGCTGACCGCCGCCCAGTCGGCCCAATGTTCCATGCCCTGATTGTTGCTGGGCTCGGCAATCAGGGCGCGGGCAATGCGTTGCAAACGCGGGTCCTGGGGGAGCGGGAGCCCAAAAGGTTCGATGGGCAGACTGCGGATTTCGTCCAGGATGACGGAGGCAATATGAGCCTGGGCTTGGGGCAAGGGCGCGGCGGGAATCAAATCCCAGGAGCAGGCGCGCAGCACGGCTTCACGCAGCAGGCCGGAGGTGCGCAAGGTGCAGGCCTGGGAAGGCAGATCGGCGCAGGCCGCTTCGTCTATATAGACGCTCCAGCCATGAAAAGGGCCATGCGATTGGCCCGAGTGCAGGACGTGCGGCGGCAGCCAGACGGCATGGATGGCGGGTACTACCCAAACGGCGTCCTCCACTCCAACGGAAAGCAGGCCGCGCAGGGAGCCGAACAACTGCCCGCGAGCGTGTTGATGGGGGCGCGAGGACAGCTCCGAGTCATGGTTGCCGGTGACGGCGAACAGGACGGGGTGCTCGGGAAAGTTCAGAAAATCATGCAAACCAATCTTGCGTTCAGGCATGGCGTAATTTTGTTATCTATTGACCGATATAGTGTACAGCTGCCAAAACCTTTCTGCTTACACTGAAAACCTTGATGAATAAAGGAGTGACACATGCAAGCCCATGACATTCTTCCCGATCACGCCAGTGAAGTTCAGATTGATGGCACCACCATTCGTAAAGGCACGGTAGGCGCGTTTCTGGCTAATGCTGCCGCCTTGCGCCAGCCTGATGTCAGCGACGCTCAACGCCAGCGCGCCTTGAACGATATTGTGGCGGCCTTGCCGGCTCTGAAAGCACTAGGCTTGTTTGATGCCTTGGAGATTCGAGATCCCCAACTGCGCGATTTTGTGGAGTCCAGACTGTGATGAGAGGTGAAGGCGCAACGGTTCGACCGTATTTGTTGCGCGATACCGCTTGGCTGTATTTACCTAGCGGCTTGATGCATGCTTTCGGAAGCCCTCCGCATCTGGGCGTGCGCCGCTTCGATGTTGGCTGTCTTTATTGATGGCAAGGAGCCGCTTATGCAAGTTGATGACACGCAGTTTCCATTGGTGTTTCTAAGAGAACACAGCTCGCAGCAAACGCCGCAACAGGCGCAGGATCAATTGGAGGCCTTGTTGAATCGGGGCCAACGTTTTGTCTTGCTGACCGACAGGTTGGGCGGTGGGGACCATGCCCATGAGGAAAGCCACGAGGATCGCAAGCAACGCGCCTTGTTCTTCAAGCAGAACAAGCAGCGCTTGAAGGATTTGTGCGCTGGCATGGTAGTGATCAACAAGGGGCGGGCCATTCCTGCTGCAGCACGCCTGGCACAGCAGACCTTGGGCCGGGTGCTGGGCCTGCAATTCAGCTTTGTCGTTGATGAAAGCGAAGCCAGGCTTGAGGCCAGCCGTTTGCTGGCCCGTTAAATTGCGGGCGGCATGGCTGCCAGAAAGAGGGTATTCGATCAAAAGAGGGACCACAGGCCGTGTGATGCGGCCTGTTTTTTTGTGCGCTAAGGCAGACAGCGCTGGAGCGGGAGAGAGCTGAGCGCAGATTTTTATTTCCAGTTGCAGATTTATCTATAAAATATACATCGTATATATAAAGGGTAGATCATGAGCACTGCACACGTTTTCATCGGAACCAGCCTGGACGGATTCATCGCCAAACCGGACGGCGACATTGCCTGGTTACTGGAGCGCAGCGATCCTGCGGAAGATCACGGCTATATGGCTTTTATTGCGGACAAGGATGCGGTGGTCATGGGACGTGGGACGTACGAGAAAGTCCTGACTTTTGACGTCTGGCCTTACCAGCTGCCTGTGGTGGTCTTGTCCAGACAACTGGCCGACACGTCGGTTCCTGAGCATCTGCAAGGCAAAGTCCGTTTCTCCCGCCAGACTCCCGAGCAACTGATGGAGCAATTGGCAGCAGAAAATCTGCAACGTATTTATGTAGACGGCGGCCAGCTTATCCAGTCCTTCTTGCGGGCTGGTCTGGTGCACGAGATGATTCTTTCCACCATGCCGGTTCTTATTGGTGAAGGCCGCCGACTGTTTGGCGATGTGAATCAGGATATGGATTGGCGTTTGCTCTCCAGCCAGAGCTTTCCTTCCGGCTTGGTACAGTCTCGTTATCAGTTCAAGTCATGAGCCGGGGGCGAGGACGTCCGGCTGGAGGCGCCGGCCTGACATTGGACGATATTCTGAACGCTGGGCTGGCGCTTCTGGACGAGGGCGGTGAGCAAGGTTTGAGTATGCGTGCTTTGGCCGCCCGTCTGGGCGTGACCCCCATGAGTCTGTACAACCACGTGCCGGATCGGGCAGGCTTGTTGCGCGTCTTGTCCGACCGGGTGTATGCCCAGGTGCTGCAAGGTCTGGATGAGCAGGAAGGCTCGGAACTGCGCCGGATTTTGCTGCGCTATCACCAGGCGGTTAGCCGTCATCCGCATTTGACCGTGGCCATCTTCAGCGATCCAGCTGCCTTTGCCGGGGTGACGCAGGAGATTACCCAGCGCTTGCGTAGCTTACTGGCGGACTGCACCGAGGAGCCGGAACTATGGCTGGGCATCTTGATCGACCATGCCCATGGTAGCGGTCTGCCTGCTTCTATTACGAACGATGAAGCGGCGCAGCGTGTTTATGAGCAGGCTTTGGATCGCTTGTTGATGGCGCTGAATGGTACGGCTTGAACCTGATTCGCCTGGATAGTCACGATGGTATGGCTTGATTCAGATTTGCCTGCTTAGCCATGATAGTGCGGCTTGATTCTGATTTGCCGCGCTATTTACGATGACGCGACTTGATTCTGATTCGTCAGGTCAGTCACGAAAAAGCAGGGGCCCTTCCTGCCTTTTTTATGCCGTACCTTTTACTGCCGCACCCTGCAAGAACAACTGGGTCATGTCCTCGAATTCCTGATGCAAGGACAGCTCGGGCTGATTCAGCCAGCGCAGCATGGCTCCGAAGTACAGGTGATGACACCAGTGGGCCAATTGCTCGGGGCTTAGTGACGGATTCAACTCCCCCGAGTCTTGGGCTAAGGCAATCAATGCCTGCCAGGTTTGAGTGATGTCACTGTCCTTGCTGGCTGTGCCTGTATTCAGCAATTGATGGCGCAGATAGGCTCTCAAGAACTCTGGGTGTTCGGTGCACCAGTCTGCCGAGGCACGCAGAATGCACAAAGCCTGTGCCTGAAACGTAGGGCACTGAGCCACCTCATGTTGCAGATAGGCCAGATCCTGCTTTAGCTGCGCATCCACATGAAACGCCAGCACCGCCTCTTTGCTGGGGAAGTGTTTGTACAAGGTGCGCTTGGCGATATCGGCCCGGTCTGCAATCTGCTCCATGGTCACAGCCTCGTAGCCGTGCTGCTCAAACAGAGTGACCGCTGTCTGGCGTATCTGTTCCAGCATGAGCAGGCGTTTGCGTTCCCGGCGACCCGGATCATGGTCTGTAGTCATGGTAGTTTTAAAAGTATACGAATTGCATAAGTATACGACGTGCAATATTATGATGCCATTGCTGTTATCGCTAGCTGTTATCGCTATCAAGGCCAGATCATGAAATTTGCGCTTGTGACTTATGGTACCGAGGGGGATGTACGTCCGCTTGCCACCTTGGCGGCGGGTTTGATGGCATCGGGGCACGAAGTCTGCCTGCTGGCGGACGGTGGTACTTTAAGCTCTGCCCGAACCTTGGGTGTGCCTTGCCTGCCTCTGGCCGGTGATATACGGCAGGCCCTGATGCCTGGGCAGATTTTGTCCAGTGCGGTGCAGGAAAAGGGCGGTTTTCAACAAACGGCCAAGGCGCTGTCGGCGATTGCCAATGTCAACACACCCGCTTGGATGCAAACCGTGCTGGATGCCAGCGAGGGTTGTGACGCGATTATCGTTTCGGGTCTGGCCGCTTTTGTGGGGCTGTCCGTGGCAGAGCGTCGCGGCATTAAGGCCATTGGTACCGGGCTGATACCCATCACTCCCACCGCCGCCTTTCCCTCTCCCTTTCTGCCACCGACCAAGGTGCCGCGCTTTTTGAACAAACGCAGCCATGAGTGGGTAAATGCACTACTGTGGCGGGCGTTCAAGCGAGTTACCAATCAGGCACGGCAACAAATCTGTGGGCTGCCCGCCCAGAACAAGGTCTGGTCCGACCATCCCATGTTGTACGGTGTCTCTCCCAGCTTGCTGGCTCCGCCCAGGGACTGGCCAGACAATGCGCGCTTGTGTGGTCAGTGGATCATGCCGTCTGGGGACTGGACGATGGATGCGGAGCTGGAAGCTTTTATGGCAGCGGGGGAGGCACCGATTTATATAGGTTTTGGCAGCATGGCCGGGTTTGATCGCGCGCGCTTTATCCAGATGATGATTGAAGCCATGCAAGGTCGCCGCGTGGTGTTCAGCCCCGGTTGGAGTGGTATGCAAGAGGCGGTCTTGCCAGACAATTTCTTCAAGGTGGGCGAGGTGCCGCATCAGCATTTATTCCCCCGCATGTCCCTTGTTATCCACCATGGCGGCTCGGGAACCACGCATTCAGCCGCCAGAGCGGGTGTGCCGTCCATTGTTTTGCCCTTTGCCGGTGATCAGTTTTTTTGGGCGCACAGGCTGGCGATCTTGGGTGTCGCGCCGGAGCCTTTATCGGGCAAAAGGGTCAATAGTGCTCAACTGCAAGCGGCTTTAGCCTTTGCTCAGCAAGACTCGGTGCGAGCACGCGCTCAACAGATCGCGCGGGATATGGCGCAGGAAGATGGGGTGACGATAGCCGTCGCGGCGATCGAAGCCTTGATGCGCTAGTCAGAGCAAGCTGATTCAGGGCGGCTGGCGCCTTTGCTGCGCGATGATGAGGCGCCAGCCTTGCCGGTGTCGTTACTGTTTGAAGGCGGGCGCAAACATCATCCCAATGTTCGCGCCTTTATTGAGGCCACCAAACGTTTTATGAAGCCGTTCTGATTCCGGGACGCCGGGTTTAGTTGGCTTGCAAATCCAGCGTGCTATCCAGGTGTATGCGTTCAAAGTCTGAAATCAGTACCTGAATACGAATATTCCAGCTGGCCAGATGCGGCAGCTCGACATTACTCACTTCCCATTGATCCTGCCGCGTGAGTTCCGCCGGAAAGGTAATGGACTCCACCCCGGCTTGCGGGTTGCTGAAAATCACCTCCACTTCTTGAGCCTTCAGAGGACTGAAATCCGGCTCGTATAAAGAGACGGTCAGAATGGCTGGGTGCTGGGTGGAGGCCGGGATGTACAACAGATCTGCCATACCGGCTTCGGTATGAATATGGCTGGAAACGCTGGGTGGAACTAGTTGGGCCAGGGCGCGCGGGGGCGGGGTGAAGCGCCATAATGCGGCCACGGCCAGGATCAGCACCGCCAACACATATTCCAGACGAACCACACGTCGCAGAGCCTGTCGGGCATCGCTACGCTGTTGCAAGACGGCTTGAGTCAGACGATAGCGGTTGTAGGCTCCCAAACCCAGCAAGAGCAGGACCAGAATCAGCTTGGCACTGAGCACTTGTCCATATCGGCTTTCCCAGAGCGAAGCGAGTTGATCGAATTGCACGTAGATCAGCGCGGCTCCGCTCAGGACCAGAACCAGCAGGACAGCGGGAATCCAGCGCGAGAACAGCGTCAGCAAGCGGGATTCTTGAGCATGCTGAAGTGCATAAACCAAAGGCAGGAAGGAACCAATCCACAGTGTCAGCGCCACGACATGCAGCCAGACACTGGGCCGAGATAGCCAGACGGGATCTGCTGTGCTGGCATGTCCGCTGGACGCCAGGGAAGCTCCCAGAAGAATCAGCGCCAAAGCAGCCAGCCATTTCTGGCTAGCGGAGTGTGTCGCTTTCCAGGATAAGGCGGCACAGGCCAGAGCTAGCCAGCCCAGCAGCACCGCCAGGCCCATGGAGGTCGATGCAGCCGTTTGCCAGGCGGCCGTGCCGAACAGGGCGGACAGAGGCAAGTCCAGGGCATCGACACCCACCAAGCCCAGGTTCAGCAATAAGGCGACGGCCCCTAAAGTCAGCATGCGTGGCGCGATATGAGCTTGACTCGCTGATGTGTTGTTTGATGCTGGAGCCAAGGCGCGGTAGACCACCCAAGCTATCCCCGTAAACAGGCCCACATAGCCCAGAAGTCGGGCCAGCCAGATCAGTCCATTTCTGAGGGGATTGCTGTGGGTGCTGTCCACCAGATTTGAGCTGGGTGCCCCAATGGAAAACGTCAGCGTTCCGCCTACGGGATGGCCGTCAGCAGAAATAACCCGCCAGCTCAGCCCGTACGTGCCTTCGGTTTCCATGGGCGGCAAGGCCAGTTCCAGTCGCTGGTCTTGTGTCAGAACGTCCTCCAGCTCCTTGGAGGAACCATCCGGACGAATCAACTTCATCAGCAAGGGCGATACGGTCTCATTGAAGCTCAGGCTGGCTGTACTGGGAGCCTGGGCCAGCACCGTGCCGCTATCGGGTTTGCTGGCGACCAAGGAGGCATGGGCATACAGCACCGGCGCCCAGGCCAGCAACGGCAAGGCAAGCAGTAGCACGAGCAGTGGGTGGCAAGCTGCCTGCCTACGCAGGGTATGCGTTTGCATAAGATCTCCTTCAGGCTGATGCCCAAGGGCACCAGCCGCCTGGGTGTTTAAGGCTTGGGCAAGAGTTGCAGCGCAGGAGCAGGGGCGTCGGAATGGTCAGCCGCTTCCTTGGTGCCCGGAGCTGCTTGATCAATCCAGCGCTCCACGCCTTGTTCGCATTCCTGAACAACCGGGAAGTAGAGCGTGCTATTGGGCTTGAGCTCATCGGCCAGGTAGCTGATGAACACGAACTCGTCATAGTGCTCGTCCTGCAAAGGGCCGCCAGCCCACACCACTTCCTGAACGCCGGAGCTGACTTTGGCACCCCAACGCGTGTAGGCCTGCTTGTAGTCACCTTTTACTGTTTCCAGGGTCCAGCCTGCTTTGGGCTGTGGCTTTACACCGACCACACCTTCAGGAATACGGACACGAATTTTGGTGGTGGCAGAGCCTTTGCAACCATGCGGCACGGACAGAACCGCCTTGTAGCTGCTGCCCACCGGGGCTTGCTTGGTTTGCAGGGAAACGTGTGCCACAGCGGAAGACGCGAACAGCACGGCAGCCATGCCCAGAGTGGCACGGAAAGACGTAGAAGAAATCGACATTGAAAACCTCGGCTAGATAAAAAAGAGAAACCGTCAAAGGACGGGAACACATCAAGCGAGGAATAAAGGCGGGGCGCGTGAACCTAAAGGAGGGCCTTGTGCCGGCAGCGGTGGCAGGGTTTGATTGCTCTGGGCTAACAGAACCGGCCGGTACCTGATCAGGCTGATCAGAACAGGCGCATCCAGGGTCGGCAACAAGGCGGGGGAGGCCGCGATACCAAAGGGGCAGTCCTGTTGATTGTGATGCGTATCGGAATCCGCCTGGCCATCCTGGCCGACCAGATCAATCCAGAGCGTATTGGCAGCATTGCCAGCCGTACAGAAGGTAATGGCAAAGCCATTGTCTTGTCCTGAGCGGGTAGGCATGTAGCCTGCCGGGACGACGGCGCGACAGACGTAGGCCAGCAGAGCCAGGCAAAACAGAAGTTGCCAAACTCGGATTTCGCGGGAAACGAAACGGGGACCCAGGGCGCGCATGCGGAAAAGTATATTACAAAAGTGGGGGCCGACTGATGAGGCATTCGCCAGTTATCTGGCACCAAGCTACACGTGGATCTTGATCTTGATCTGGCTGGTTTATCTTTGTCTTTGTTCCTGATCCTGCCGCCCACCTTGGTATTAGTGCTGCTTCTGACTTGGCAGTTTCACTCCCTACGTTTCTTGATTGCAGCCACCGCCACCTGGGTCGCCACCGTCAAGGGTTCTGGCAGTTGATCCAATGTAAACCAGTCCATGCCGCTGTGCTTCTCAGGCTCCTGCACCACGGCCTGGCCGGTGAAGGATTTGACCAAATAAACTGGCGCCACCCAGTGCTCGCCCTTGTCGGCATCAATCTGGTTCACATTGACCAGTAGCTCCAGAGTCTCCAGACGCAAACCCACTTCTTCCATAATCTCCCGTGTAACGGCTTGCTCCAGGGTTTCCAGCCAGTCCACTTTGCCGCCCGGTATCCCCCAGTGCTCAGCTTCTGGTGCACGCACACGCTTGAGCAGCAGGATTTTGTCGTTTTGCATAATGACTGCACCGCAGCCAACTCGTATGGTTTCGTCCATGTCTACATCTCTAGTTTTTAAACGGGCGTCAAGTGGCCCCGAGCGTCAATGACACATAAAAAAAGCCGCGAACATAGTGGGCGGCTTTGGTCAGCTAAGGCAAAGTACCGCTTAGGGGAAACCGGCACATTGCTTTATAAAGGCAGGCCGCGCGGCCAGGCGGTGGTAGTAGTCTTCGACTGCCTTGAGTAGCGGGCGATCAAACGGCGTATTCAGCCAGCGGTGAATGGACAGGCCCAGAATGATATCGGCCAGGGTGAATTCCGTTCCGGCGGCATAGGCCTGGGTCTGCGCCAAGTGTTTTTCCAAAATTCCCATTACCTGGGTCCAGGCAGCCAAGGATGCCTGAACCTGTGCGGCGTCCTGATGCTTGGGCGATTGACGCACCAAACTCCAGAACGCATATGTCCAGGTCGGGTTCAGCTCGGAGGCCTGCCAGTCCAGCCACTGATCCACCTTGGCTCTTTGCCAGGCATCTTGCGGATACAAGGCCGTCGGTGCCTGGCGGTTGGCCAGATAACGCACAATGGTATGGGATTCCCACAGCACACGTTCCCCATCCAGCAGGACGGGGATTTTTGCGTTGGGGTTCAGCGCACGGAATTCGTCCGTGTTGACGTCCTTGAAGCCTATGCCCCAATCCTGCCGCTCAAATTCCAGATTCAGCTCCGCGCAGGTCCACATGACTTTGCGCACATTGATGGAGGATTCTCTGCCAAGAATAGTCAGCATGATGGGGCCCTCAAATGGTCATTATTTGCTGGCAGGCAGCAGTTCGTCACGGCGTTCGATAATGCGTGAGATCAGGCCATATTCAATGGCTTCCTCGGCACTCATCCATTTGTCGCGCTCGATATCGTCACGCACACGCTCGATAGGCTGGCCGGTTTCACGGGCAATTACCTGGGCGATACGTTCACGCGCTTTCATGATTTCCTGGGCTTGAATGGCCATATCGCTGGCCTGACCACCGGCGCCACCGCTGGGTTGGTGAATCAGAAAACGGGTTTGAGGCAGGCACACACGACGCTCGCGGGCGGCACCCAGGAACAGGTGGGTAGCAGCACTGCCCACCCAGCCGGTACCCACCATGGTGACGGGCGAGGAAATGAAGCGCACCACATCATGGATGGCGTCGCCGGACTCCAGGTGACCACCGGGCGAGGACACGATCATGGTGATAGGGGCGGTGGATTCGGCATCCAGCGCCAGCAGCTTGCGCACGGTTTCCGAGGCGAGCTTATCCGTGATGGTGCCAAAGACCAGCACAGTACGGGCGCGGAAGGCTTTTTCTTCCAGAAAGGCGCTGTCTTGAGGGCTGGTATCAGAGCGAGTTTCTTTTTCTTGGCCAAGCATGGGGAAAGACTCCAAGGGATAAGTATTCTGTCTGCTAAGGAAAATCGATTGCTCGACTATATCCCGACTGATGGTCAACCGGGCTTTCACTTGGCAATTTTTGTGGTTTTTTTTGTCCGCGCTGGGGGCGCAATAGGGCGCAACGCAAGCAGACAAAGCAAATGCAGGGCGGTCTGCCCCGCAAGTTCATCATAGTCTCATGCTTGTTAAGTGTTTGATCCAGGGAATAAGACCTTATCGTCCGGTCTCCTGGAGCAGCATCACGGGAAGGGCTGATCTACACGCTGCCGCTGGGCCTTGAGACCTGCCACAGAACCCCGATACCTCATTGAAAACGCTTCTTTCAACAGTGGCACGACGCTCCCTGTCACTAAAAAAGATACCTGTCGCTTCAGGCGCTTGATGCTAAAAAGGGACGGCACCCGATCAGCCGCCGAGGTCGAAGAAGTCCTTGCTTAAAAACGCTTTTCCAGCTTCAGCGCGACTTCGATTTGCTTGTATTTGAAAGCCCAGTCGATATTGCTGTTGTTGAAGGTGTGCTTCACATACAGATTGGGTGTAATGCCTTGGAACGCAAAGCGTGGCATGCCCACGTTCAGGATATAAATCTGTTGCCGGTCCTTGCGCAGCCCACCCAGGAACAGGTCTTCGGCATCGTGACGAGTCTGTCGGTACAGTGCCGTGGCGTTGATATTGAAACCCGCATCAAAGGCCCTGTAAATTCCCAGGTTTGCCATATAGCTGCGGCTTTGCGCGGTTTGCTGAGACTGCAGATTGCGGGTGTAATTCAGGCCCCCGTAGACCACGGTTTTTGCATCGATCAGATACGAGCCGTACAAGCCTATCTGGTTCTCTTTGACTTCTTCAAAGTACTGCCGTAAATCGCCTTTGTAGGACAGGCTCTTGTGCTGGGCATTCACGCCTACTTGCAGCCTGTCGCTAAGATTGTGCTTCCAGTCCACGCGCCCGCCCCAGGATTGATAGCTGGTGCGACGGTTGGTGTAATTGTTCTCGAACAAGGGCGTAACCGACAGGTCGTTTTTAGCGTCCTGATAGTTGTAGCCCGCGTAAATAATGCTGGTGTTGTCGCTGTAATAAATATTCTTGGGCTCGGCTTCCTTGTGCTTGTCGTACAGATTGCCGTAGCTCAGGCCGCGCAGTAGTAGGTTGTGGTTGCCGCTTAGCTGGAAACGCCGGTTCAAGGTCAGGTCGTAGACCATGGCCGTGGATTTGACCGGGTCCGGCATCTTGCGCACCGACGGAAAGCACCCAAAGAAATAGCAGGTAAAGAAAGTATCTTCCTGGCCGTTTTCTTTGTTGATATTGCTGTTGTAGCCCAAGCCAATCGAGGCGGAACCGTGCCAGGCATTGCGGTCTTGCAGGGCACCCTGGAAGCCTTCGATCACGGGCCGTACTTCATCAGGAATACCGGCAGAGGAAATCTGGCTGAACAGCTCCTTGGCTTCGCTGGATTGATAGTCCTCGAACAACAGGCGGGCCAACTCCAGCTTGGCGCGCATCATAGTGGGATCGCTTTCCTGAGCCTGGCGCAGCTTGCTGATCGCCAGGCTGTGATTGTCCTTGCTACGGGCCACCATCCCTTGAGCCATCAGCACCAAAGCAGGGTTGTGGCCGGGTAGCTCCTGATACTTTTCTACAAACTGATCCACCTTGGCCCACTGTTGCAGATTGATGGCGACATAAATGGCCGGTTCCAGATCAGTCAGCGTGGCATCGACGCTATAAGTTGTGCCGTTGATGGTGATCAGGGCCGATGGGTCCACATCAGGCGGGGTTTCTTCCACTAAATGGGAGCGTTCGCGTTCGTTCAGATTGCGGTCGATTTGATTCAGAAGTCGGCGCGTATCGTCGTCGTTGGCTTGCACCGCGCTGGATGCCATGGCCAGCAGCAGGCACAAAAGGGGAAGGGCTCGCCCATGCATGAATGAAAACCTTGCAAGAAAAAGGGGAGATGGACGCAGGGTCCGGAGAGAAAGGGGATCGAGCGTGTCGATCCCTTTTTTCTTATGGCAACACTAGGGTGTTGTCAGCTTAGGGTTGTTGCTTTGCGCCACCGAAAGCCATGTCACGAGCACCGTTGATGGAGTCGTAGTAGATACCTGCCAGGGCGTCTGCTGCTGCCCCGTAAAATTGACCACGAATCTTCGAAGCGTCGTCAAAGTCTTGGGCGAATGTACCGTTTGAGTAAATGGTCGCGTCATCAAAGAGAACGCTACCAACAGCACCAGACAGTGTGCCGCTGCCACCACCGTAATTGGCGGTCAGGACGCCAGTAGAGATACCGCCCTGTGTGCCGGGGTTGTACTTGGTAATACCCACAACGTCGTATTTCACGTTAACCAAGTTGGGCATGGCAGTGGTGGGGTTTTCGCCCGTGTAAAACACGGTGCGATCAGCGCTGTTCATGTTCAAGTCGGTGCTGCTGCCTTGGCTAGGGTTAGCGACACGTGGAGCCCACTCACCAAAATAAACGTCTTTGCCAGGGACTTTGGCTACAACTTCACCGCCGAAGTGTGGGTAGCCAGTCAGGGGGTCGTTCATTTGACGATAAGCGTAGATTTGAGTGCCTGCACCAGTACCGCTGCTAATCGTGTGGCGCCAAGTTTCCGAGATTTTCGTGCCAGCAGGCATTTCAATGTAACCATGGCCGTCTGCATTGCTTAACACCTGATTTGTTTGCCAAATGGGACCGCTCTTGAAGCTGACCACACCCGACTGATCGGCTGGGTTCGCAGTGTAAGGATCGGTGCCGGGCATGGAGATGCCTGCTTCGCCGATAGCCATCATCGTGGAGGGTTTGTCAGCAACGACAAAACCTTTGGAAGCGCCACCTGCAACGGGGGCGGCGAAGCTGCTGGCGGAGGCCAGCAGGAAAGCCGAAACAATAGCCAGTTTTTGTACATTCAGACTTGCTTTCATTACGAACTCCATTAAGTGAAGAAAAAGGGCGTTTTTACGAAAACGACCAAAAAAACCGATTAACTTAAAAACGTGCTGTCATACCGACGCGCACTGTTCGCCCAGGGGCCGGAATAGAGGTGCGGGCCATGGGGTCCAGGTAGTACTGATTGGTTAGATTGCTGATCGCCACGTCTACATTCAGGTTCTTCTGCACCTGATAGCTGGCGTAGGCATCAAAGACCAGGATCGGGTTCCAGTAATTGGCTCGGTTATAGGCCCAGCCCATAGATCCAAAGGCACCCTCATCTTTGTTCTTGGCGGCACTGTGATAAACGGCGCGTGCACCCAGCAATAGTTTCTTCTCCAGGAGACGAGCACCTACATCCAGATTCAGTGAATACTGGGGTTGCAGGCTGGTTCTGGCAAAGGTGCGAGGGAAGCCTCCATCCACGCAGCCAGGCACGCTGCGACTACCAGGCGCTCCAGGAATGGGATTAAAAGTTTGTGCGTAGTCGTGGTCGCACAGTTGCTGTTTCAGGCGGTACGTACCACCAAAGTTTGCAAAGTATTTGCCACTATCCACCCGAGCTTGCAGTTCAATGCCGGACATTTTTTTCTCGGCAAACTGCACGATATTGAAGTCCCAGTCCCGGTCTATATAGTCTTTGATGCGGTTATTGAAGTAGTTGATCCTGATGTCTGCGTAGTCCAGGCTGGGAAAGTAGCCGCTCAGGTTGTGGGCATAACCAATTTCCCAGTTGTAGGCATGCTCTGGGCTAACTGCGACACCTGTGGAGCTTTTGCTGCTGCCTACCATTGCCATGGAGGATTCAAACAGACTAGGGAAGCGGACAAACTCGTTGTACCGCGCATAGATACGGATATCGTCTGTGACGAAAGCAGTCAGCCCAATATGAGGAACCCATGCATGATCCTTCTGTTTTTTGGGTTCTTCCCACTTATTGGTAATTTCAGTTTCGTCTTGATAGACAGGTTTCCGGTTGTTTGTTGAGGTGATGTATTTGTCGACCGACCCCGTTTGACCTTGGGCGTCGGTAACTGTCTCGCTCGCGTCAATTTCGCCATTGGTAAATGGATTATTAGCCGTGAATCCTGTATGAGTTTGGCCTGACGGGACAAAAACAGATTCATCAATGTAGCGATAGCCATCGATTTTTCCAGCATCCAGTCTGAATGCCATATATTCTTCAGGCGATTTCAGCGGACCATCGACATAACTAGGATCTATGCTGTTAAGAAACTCCCAATTTCGCTTGTATTTTTCATAGCGAGGAGTGAGCTCCTGAATGATTTGCTCGTTGTAGGCCGTTACTTCTTGATCGGTCATCAATCGTTGGATTTGATAGTTGTAGCCTTTGAGTGCAGGCTGAATAGCCCAATCCTTATGTTGCTGACTACGCATCTCGGCCAGCTTGTCGTCATACGACCAATAGTCGCTGTAACGAGCGCCAGCATTCACCTGCAACCAGTCGACCGGACGCCAATCAAAATTAAAACCAAAGTTCCATTGTTGGCGGGTGCCCGAACGCGGCCCCATATGGTTTACGCCCCAGTTCAGTTCAGTCAGGTGCGTGAGGTTTTCCGAAGCGTCATGCTGTTTGAGTTTTTCGCGCGTAAAGTCCGCTTGCAAGCTCAAGTCCAGGGTGGAGTGCAAAGTCATTTCATTGCTCAGGTTCAAACCTGTGCGACGGTGATCGGTAATTTGCAAGGCGCGAGGCACAATGTTGAAACGACCATCCGCATTGGATTCTTTATCGGGTGGAGTCGTAGGCACGTTGGCACACATGGGTAGATCTCTGCCAAGGACGTGGCAATCCGTATAGTCATCCCACGCGTGATCCCGACCATTCCACCCGTCGCCTTGAGTGCCATAGATCACGTCACCGTTTTGATGGCGAGCGCTGTCACTTTGTGTAATCCAGGCGCCAGCTTTCAAGTTGATGAAACGGTTGCCTTCGGGGTTCCAGGAGTAGTTCAGATTCCAGGTGTCTTGTTTGACCTTGCTATAGGGGTTCTCGTTTTGCAGAATCTTTTTCTCGCCCTGACCATCCAGCGCATGCACGGCCCAGACCACGTTCCAAGGCACACTCTCGCCAAAGGTATGGTTGCTGCGCATGTAGCTCATATCAATGGCTTGATCGTGAGGTAAGCGCAGCGTTCCCTTGAGCAGGGTGGTTTCCAGTTCGCTGGATGTGTTCAGGACCTCTTCACCGGGGCGGAAATATTTGGCGATGTAGCTGATGCTTGGGGATGAGAAGCCCGGCCTTTTATCGTTCTTCGCATCTTCCTGCCATGAGTCGTGCTCGTATTTCTCGCTACCCTTTTTACCGCTGTAATAGTTGCCGCGACTGCGGTAGCTGTATGCGGCCAGCAGGTCAAAGTTCTCTTGTTTGGTTGCGATTGCCAGGCGATAGGAGTGGTCTTCGAAGTTGAAGTTCTTGCCGCCATTGCCTTCTTTAGGCATACGCTCTGGCGAAACGGATCCCGGCAGAATGACGCCGTTAGTACCACCTTTATCAAATACTGCGCCAGGGATGTCTCTATAGTCTTTACCGAACACTCCGAACGAACGCTCATTCGGCTTGGTCGAATTCGTCGCTGTCTCCGCCTTCAATTCAATCCCGAAGGTCTCGCCCGGTTTGACAATATCCTCCACCTGCAGCGTGCGGATCTGCACCGATCCGCCAATCCCGCTGGCTCCCGACGTTGCCGACACGCCTTTTTCCACCAGAATGCTGCTGATCATATTGGGATCAACATAGTTGCGGTTGGCGACCCCCGCCGGTCCCAGCCAGACTGATGTGGCCTGTTCCGTTCCGTCAATCGTCAATGGAATACGGCCTTCACCCTGGATACCGCGAATGTTCGGGTCCAGCGCGCCGCTATTGCGCGAATCCCCCGCATACACCCCGTTCAAACCTTTGAACAAATCCCCCACGGAGCTGCCTTTGTACAGCTCGATTTCCTCCTTGCCCGCGTACACATTGGAGACGTCTTTCTCGAAGACATCGGCCTTGCCGGCTTCATCGCGGGTCTCACGTACGACGGTAATGGTGTCTAGGCGAGTGGCTCTGTCCGTATCGTCCTGGCGCTCGTCCTGACGGGAGGAGGGTGGGGCGCTGCCCACGCTTTGGGCCTGTGTCTGCCCGGCCCAGGAGGCCAGAATCAAGGCATACACCAGCGGCTTGAGCGCGTGTTTTTTTGTGTAGGGTGAAAGGGTAGCGGACATAAAACGAACCAGGGCTCCGTGCGAAAAATAACAATCTGTCGTGGGGAAGTACTTCCCGTTTGCTGGCCAGGCTCACCACTTGTCTCAAAAGGTGAGGAAAGGCACGGGGATATTATTCACATTAATGAGAATAGTTATCACTTAGATTGATATGCAGGACGGAGCAATTCCTATGCAGGACCGGAAATCCGCTGCAATTGCAGGAATTTGTCAAAGCAGGAGGGGAACTTTTCAGGGAGAGGGCCGCAGGGGGCGGCCCGAAAGAAGGGTGGGCCTCTATGAATGCAGAGGCCGAAAACAGCGGAAATACAAAGGTTTAGGCGCGCTTGTTGCCAAAAATGGATTTGGGTGAGCGGCCAAAGTAGCGCGTAAAGGCGACGGAAAAATTATTGGGGTATTTGTAGCCGACTTGCCAGGCGGCCTGGGCCACTTGTTGGCCGGACTCCAGCAAGGTATAGGCTTTGCGCATACGTAGTTCCAGCAGCAGGCCGATAGGCGTGTTGTCGTACAGATAGCGAAAACCTTCTTTAAGTTTGTGCTCGTTAATGCCCACCGTCGTCGCCAAATACTCCACCGTGATTTGCTGGTCCAGTTGCGAGCTGAGCAAATCGCGTGCTCGCTCGACCCGTTGAATATCATCCACCGACAGCGGGGCGCTGTTGGGGGCGTCGGGTGGGGCCAGGCGGTTGAACTGCTCGGCCAGCAAGCTTAGTGCATGGATTTGCAGGTTCAGCCTGTGGTGATGAATGGGCTGCTCCGGGGTGCACGGCTGCATATAGCGTGCCAATGCCGCCGCATGGGCCATGGTGGCCTGGCTGCTGGCATGAAAGGACAGACGGTGCAGTCCCACGCAATCCATCAACTGGGTGGCGCGTTCCGGGCCCACGTATTTGTTCAAGGCCGCCTCGCTGATGACCAGCCGTAATTGCGATACGGACTGGTCCTCTTGATAGTGGCGTTCCCCCCGCAGGGATCGAAAAGCCGTCACCGTGGTATGGCCTGCCTTGAACAGCAGATCTGAGCTCTCCCGACCCTGATAGGCCGACTGTCCTTGCAGACCCACCGTCACCACAATGACACGGCCCGCGTGCGGGCCGTTGCTCTCTTCAACCAGCGATCGGCTGGGGTGATAGTGCAAGCGGCCCAACAAGAACCCTTGTTCCAGTTCCACGCATTCGGAATAGCAGTGGCCCAGTTCTTCGGGTAGTTGCAGCCGGACTCGGCCATCGCTCAGAGCGCGGCATGACCTGGGTTCATCCGTGGTTAAGCGATAGCCAAATTTGCGCGTGTTCATCATTTCTCCTGCTAAAAGCGCCTCGCATATGAATTGCTCCGTTCAGCATAGATCTTAATGCAAATAATTCTCATTAAATATATATCATTTCTAGCTGTGATGGCAGAGGGAAGGGCCATTGTGGAATTCACGGAGGTAAAAAACAGTGCTGGATCGATCGCTAGGAGAAGTCGTTTTGTCGGAGCAATTGCTGGAGTCGCATGCTCTGCAAGCCTGTTGGGACGCGCAATTGGCGGGTTTAAGTGCAGATGCCTTGAACCTGGCTTTGGGGTATGGCGTGTTTGCGCATCTGGATCAGTTTATCGCTGCGGAGGAACTTGCGCTTGTGCTCAAGTGGGACGCCGACAACACCGCCTACCTGCTGGAGTTGCTGTGGAGTCTGGAGCTGCTGGAGTGTCAGTGGACCTGTCCGCGACGCTATCGCAGCCTGCCGCAAACGGCGCGTTATCTGAATCCGGGTTCGGCGCAATACTGTGGCGATGCCTTGCTGTTTCGGCATGGTGTCTTGCGTCAGGTGGGCAATCAGCTCGATGAGCTGCTGCGTAATGGCAAATCGCCTCCAGCGGATCCGGCATTGATTCAGCAAGGCTGGGCAGCGGCGGCACGTTCACAAATTGCCCAGGAACAAACGGCGGTGACGGCCGAGGTGGCCTGTGAAATTTTTGGAGCCGTGCCGGAGTTCTGGCAGGCGCAACGTTTGCTGGATTTGGGCGGTGGGCCTGGACTGGTAGCCATCGCCTTGGCGCAACAGCAGCAGGACTTGAATGCCGTGGTGTTCGAGTACAAAGCGGCGGCTGCTGTCGCTCAGCAAAAAATTCTTGATGCGGGTCTGGAGGCCCGTGTCAGCACCTTGGCCGGTGATCTGCTGGTGGACGATTTCGGGGCGGATTATGACCTGATCTGGTGCTCTTCCGTGCTGCATTTTGTACCGGATATTCCTGCTTTGCTGGCCCGTCTGTATCGCGCGCTGCGCCCCGGTGGGGTGCTGGTGTGCTGTCACGCCGAAGTGCATAGCGAGGTCAGCAAGGCCAAACGGATTTTGCATTACTACCTGCATATGTGCATGCAAGGCCGCCATGTGCTGCCGGAAGGGCAGTTGGCCCAGTTGCTGGAACAAGCCGGATTTGATGATGTTCAGCAGTTTGATGAGGTGCGCTTTCCGGTTGCGCCCGTCACTGCATTGATTGCGCGCAAGACGTGCAAAGGGTGATGACAATGAAGACGTGGAAAGCGTGGGGGGCGCAGCTGCTGTTTGGCTGGATGAATCTGGTGCTGGCCGTCCCCAGTATTTACCTGATGCTGGGCATGCCCCTGGTGATGCGCCAGCATGGCTGGTCCGGCACCGAGATAGGCTTGTTCCAGCTGGCGGCCCTGCCCGCCATTTTCAAGCTGGTGCTGGCCATGCCGGTGCAGCGTGTCCGCCTGGGTGGCGGACATTTTGTGCATTGGCTGTGGTTGATGGCGGTGCTGTTGCTGGCTTTGTATGTGGGCATAGGTCGCGAGAATCTGATTGATCAGCGGACCCTGCTTTTTGCCCTGACGTTTGCCATCAGCATTGTGGCGACCTGGATGGACATTCCCCTGAATGCCTTGGCCGTGCAATACCTGCCGCGCGAGGAACAGTTGCGTGCGGGCAGTATTCGTTCTGCCGCCTTGTTTCTGGGCGCGATTGTCGGGGCGGGAGTGATGGTGCTGGTGCAGGCCCGCTGGGGTTGGCAGGCACCGTTCGCCTTGATGGGCCTGGGGCTGGTGATTGGTTGTTTGCCCTTTGTCTTCTTGCGTTCCAAAGCCGGTTTGCAAGCGGCTGAAACCGAGCAGGCACCGCCCGGTTTTGTTGCCGATTGGGTCAGCTTTTTCGGGCAGGAGGGAGCCAAGCAATGGACCAGCTTGCTACTGACCAGTTTTCCCTTTATTGGCGCTGTCTGGTTTTACCTGAAACCCTTGATGCTGGACCAAGGCATGCCCTTGGAAGAGGTGGCTTGGACGGTAGGGATTGCCGGTGGCATTACCGGTGCTGTATTTAGCCTGATTGGTGGTCGCTTGGCCTCATTGCTGGGGGCCGCACGCGCCATTCCTATTTATCTGCTGGCGGCCTTGCTGTCCCTGATTCTGCTGATGGTCTCGGTCTGGGCCAAGCTGGGCCCGGTGTGGCTGATCAGCAGTGCCATGTTGATTGCAGCCAGCATGGGGGCGGTGTCGGCCTTGCTCTTTGGACTGACCATGTTCTTTACCCGCAGACAGCGCAATGCCTCGGACTACGGTTTGCAATCGACCATCTTCACCCTGGCCCGTATGGCCGTCCCCATTGCCGCTGGCATCTTGCTGGACCGTTTCGGTCAGGTTGTCATGCTGGGCGTACTCACCCTGGGCGTTCTGTTCGCCTTTGTACTGGCTTGGCGCGTGCGCCACAGCGTTGGTGCCAGCACCGAAGTTTTGCTGCGTAGTCAGTAAGTCAGGGCCTGAAAACGCCAGCGCACACAGCTTGCGTTGGCGTTCATCGTTTTTGCTCCGTTTCGCATAGAAATTAGAACCCAAAGGCTATTGTGTCATTTTCAGTCATATTTGAGAATAAGTCTTGTTCGTATTCATATGTATTTAACCAGGAGTCATTATGACCTTGCCCCCCTTAGTTGAGCCCGGTGAGCCTTTAAGCCGCGAAGAGGTTAACCGTTATAGCCGTCACCTCTTGATTCCCAATGTGGGCATGGAAGGCCAGCGCCGCATCAAAAATGCCAAAGTGCTGGTTATCGGGGCAGGGGGGCTGGGTTCGCCCACCTTGCTGTACTTGGCCGCAGCCGGGGTGGGCGCACTGGGCATCATCGACTTTGACCGGGTGGATGAATCCAATTTGCAGCGCCAGATCATTCACACCGTAGACAGCATTGACGAGCTGAAAGTGGAAAGCGCCAAGCGTGCGATTCACAAGCTCAACCCCCACGTCAAGGTAGAAACTTATACCGACAGATTGGAACCTGGCATGGCGGTCGAGCTGTTCTCGCGCTACGACCTGATTCTGGACGGCACTGACAACTTTGCGACCCGCTATCTGGTCAATGATGCGTGCATGCTGGCTGATAAACCCTATGTCTGGGGTTCGATCTTCCGCTTTGAAGGCCAGGTCTCGGTGTTCTGGGAAAACGCGCCCGGTGGCATAGGTTTGAACTACCGCGACCTGTACCCCGAGCCCCCACCGCCCGAGCTGGCTCCGTCTTGCGCGCAGGGCGGTGTGTTTGGTGTCTTGTGCGCCTCGATTGCCTCCATCATGTCCACCGAAGCCATCAAGCTGATTACCGGCATTGGCGATCCTTTGATCGGCCGCCTGATCGCTTATGACGCACTGGATATGTGCTACCGCGAACTGCCCATCCGCCGCCTGCCCAATCGCAAGCCCGTGACCGAGCTGGGTGATTACCAAACTTTCTGCGGCCTGAATCCACCGGCTGATGCCATGGCCATTCCTGTGCCTGTCATGACTGTGCTGGAGTTGAAAGAGCTGCTGGACCAAGAGCAGGCCCCTGTTCTGGTGGACGTGCGCGATCCCAATGAATGGGAAATCGTGAATATTCCTGGCGCGATTCTGATGCCCAAATCGCCCACCGTCGCCGCCGAGATTCTGGCTGCCTTTGGTCCGAATGCGGATCTGGTGATTTCGTGCCGCTCCGGTGCGCGCTCCAGGACCGTGTGCGAAGAGCTGATCAAGTTGAAGGCCCCCAAGGTGCGCAATCTGGAAGGCGGCGTGCTGGCTTGGGTGGAGCAGGTCGCTCCCGAATTGGCATCTTACTAAGTTCGGGAGGAAGCACATCATGGCCTTGCAGATTCGTCGCTCTGCTCTGGAGCAAGTTCTGAATCATGCCAAGCAGGATCACCCCATTGAGGCATGCGGACTGATTGCCGCCCAGGAGGGCTCGCTGGTGGCCGAGCGCGTGCTGCCCATGCAAAACCGGGCGGCCTCGGAGGTGTTTTATCAGTTCGATTCGCGTGAGCAATTTCAGGTCTACCGCCGTCTGGATGAGGATGATCAGGAGTGTTGCGTGATCTATCACTCTCATACCGCCAGCCAGGCTTTCCCGAGCAAGGATGACATCGATTTTGCGGGCCATCCCGAACTGCATTACCTGATCGTGTCCACCTGGGATCAGGCCACCGTGCCGGTTCGATCCTTCCGGATTATCGACGGCGGTGTGACCGAAGAAACCATCGTGATTGTCTAGGGAACAGCGTCGCTCCCCCAAGGGGGGCGTGCGTCCCGGCTGTTGGAAACCACTATTTCAAAGGAGTTTTAAGCATGTCCATTTCAGTCTCTATTCCGACCTTGCTGCGTCCACTGACGAACGGAGAGAAGAAAGTCCAGGCCCAGGGCGCTTCGGTAGGCGAAGTGATCGAGCATCTTGAAGGCCAGTTTCCCGGCATCAAGGCGCGCCTGATGAGCGGCGAAGACCTGCACCGTTTCGTGAATATTTACGTGAACGAAGAGGACATCCGTTTCAGTGATGGCCTGAAAACCGCCACTCGTGCTGGCGACAGCCTGACCGTACTGCCTGCCGTAGCAGGGGGCTAAGACCATCTGGTCTGGATTTTCATGGTGCAAGTGCTGGTTTCTGCAATCAGCACTTGGCGTGCGCATCACTCTGGTTTGAAACTATGTCTGAATTACTACATGGCTGCGGATTACGTTGGCAGATGGGCTCACAGCCCCCGTATTGGCCGGGCTTGCCTGCTGCCTTGAGCCGTCAGGCTCGATTGCTGGGTTTATCTGAACAAGGACAATCCGCAGGCCATCAAGACGAAGCAGCATTCAGCCTGTATTCGCCTGATTTTGGAACGATTAGCACGCATCTGGAAACCGAGACGGGCGGCATGACGCAAGCCGCGATCAGCGAGCTGAGCATGCAGGCTGCCAGCGGTATCTTGTCCGTGCATGGACGCTCCAGTGGGCTTTCGGGCACGCTGGGCCTGGATTATCTGGCCGTGCTCAGTTCAGCCATGACCCTGCAAGCGACCTTGGCGGCAGCCTTGGGCCAATTGCGCGGCGGGCGTTTCTCTACGGTGTCGGTTTCGCCCTTGGGCTGCGGCCTGCTCAGTATCGGGCAGTATCTGGCCGGGGCAACGGCGGCTCAAGATCCCGAACAGTTATTGGCGGGTAGTTACGATCCCGGCTTGCGGCCACCCTTTGTTTCGCAAGACGGCGTGGTCTTTGAACTGGAAACCTTGGACCCGCGACCCTGGCGCGCCTTTTGGGAAGCAGTGGGCGTACCGGCCGATCTGGCTGGTCAGGCCTGGAAAGCGTTTTTGCTGCGCTATGCCAAGGCGGTGTGCCCTATGCCAGCGGCATGTTTAAGCAGTCTGCAAGCCCTGAACTTTGCCCGTTTGCAGGAACTGGCCTTGCAGACCGGCATGGCCATCTTGCCGGTACGTACACCGGCTCAACGCCAGAGCGATAGTGATTACGCGGCCTTGGCCGGTCTGTGGCAGCATCAGAGTCATGCCGCGCCCGGCTCATTGAGCACCTTGCCGTCCAAGGCCGATTTGCCCCTGCGTGGTTTGCGGGTGGTGGAGTCCTGCCGTCGGATTCAAGGGCCTATTGCCGGTCACTTGCTGGCGCTGTTGGGGGCCGAAGTGATTCGTCTGGAACCGCCCGGTGGTGATCCCTTGCGTGCCATGCCGCCGTGCGTGGATGGCTGCTCGGTGCGCTTTGATGCGCTCAATCAATTCAAGACGGTGCAGGAAGTGGACATCAAATCGGCTCAAGGCCGCCAGGCCATTTACGAATTGGTGAGCCAGTCTGATGTATTTCTGCATAACTGGGCGCCGGGCAAGGCGGCCGAGCTGCAACTGGATGCCCAGGACTTGCACGCGGTGCGCCCGGATCTGGTCTACGCCTATGCGGGCGGTTGGGGTCAGGAGCAAGTGGACGCGCCGGGGACGGACTTCACGGTGCAAGCCTGGTCGGGTATTGCTCACACCATTTCACAAACCTCGGATGCACGGGGCGGGTCGTTGTTTACGGTGCTGGATGTGCTGGGCGGGGTGATGGCCGCGCTGGGTATCAGTGCCGCCTTGCTGCGCCGGGGCCTGAGCGGGTCGGGCTTGCGGGTAGACAGCTCCTTGTTGGCCACGGCCGATCATCTGGCCCAGGCCGTTTCTCCCATCAGTAAAACTGGCGTGTCGGCGGTGTTCCAGACGGGCGAGGGCTTCATCGTCATCGACTGCCAGGATCAAACGCATCTGCATGCCCTGGCCGGGTGGCTGAATGTGTCGCCCGATGCTGTCTGGACGGTTTTGCCGGATCGTCTTCTGTCCCAGTCTGCCCGTAGCCTGGAAACGCAACTGGATGTGCTGGGCATACCGGCCCGCCGCGTCCATAGCAATCTGGCGCAACTGCGTGCTGATCCACGTCTGACGTCTCATTTCCATGACAAGGGCTATTCGTCTGTTAATTCTCCCTGGAGGTTTTTATGAATCACGCTGGCATCATCGATCTGGTCCCTGCGTCATTGCGCCAACGCTGGATAGAGGACGGTACCTACCCGAATAAGCCGGTCTTTACGCTGTTTGCGGAAAAAGCTCAGGCTCATCCGGACAAACTGGCGGTGCTCTCGCCGCAAGGCAATATCAGCTATAGCGCCTTGATGGACGCGGCTCTGCGTCTGGCAGGCAGCTTGCGTCGTGCAGGGATTATGGCGGGCGACGTGGTGGCGTATCAGCTCAGCAACCATTGGGTGTGCTGCGCCATTGACCTGGCCGCCGCGGCTTTGGGGGCGATTGTGGCGCCTTTCCCGCCCGGACGGGGCAAGCTGGATATTCAGTCGCTGGTGCGTCGTTGCGATGCACGGGCGGTGATTGTGCCGCATGAATATGCAGGCATTGATTTGTGCGAAGTGATCGAGTCCTTGCGCCCTACGCTGCTGTCCTTGCGTGTCCTGATTGTGCAAGGTCCATCGCGTCCGGGCTGGATGACTTTGGATTCTCTGTTCGAAGGTGAGCCTTTGGCCTTGTCCGAATTGCCGGTGGTGTCACCCAATTCGCCCGTGCGTTTGCTGGTGTCCTCGGGCACCGAATCTGAACCCAAGCTGGTGGCCTATTCGCATAATGCCCTGGTAGGTGGACGCGGCCGATTCCTGCAACGCATTTCTCCCAATGATGTGGAGTTCCGCGGCATGTATCTGGTGCCGCTGGGTTCTTCATTTGGCTCTACAGCCACCTTCGGCGTGCTGTGCTGGTTAGGTGGTTCTTTGGTGGTCTTGCCCAAGTTTGATGTGCCTAGTGCGATTGCCGCCATCAATGCCTTCAAACCCAGCTTTATTCTGGGCGTGCCCACCATGTTCCAGCGTATTGCGGCAGCACCCGAGCTGGAGAAGGCCGATAAAGCCAGCTTGCGCGGTTTGATTGTGGGCGGTTCAGTTATTGACGAAGCCACAGTACGCCGTTGCGTGGAAGCGTTTGATTGCGGCTTCATCAGTCTGTACGGCTCGGCCGATGGGGTGAACTGCCACAACACATTGGATGATCCTATCGAAGTGGTCTTGAGCAGTGTAGGGACCCCAAATCCGCAAGTGTGCGAGATCCGCCTGATTGACGATGAGGGTGCCGAAGTGCCGCAAGGTGAAGTAGGCGAAATCACCGCACGTGGTCCCTTGAGCCCCATGCAATATGTGAACGCCCCGGAACTGGATGCCCAGTATCGGGATGAGCAGGGTTGGGTGAAAACGGGCGATCTGGGTTACATCAATGCCCAAGGGCAGTTGGTGCTGGCGGGTCGCAAGAAAGACATCATCATTCGTGGTGGTGCGAACATCAGCCCGGTGCAAATTGAAGGTTTGGTCATGGCTCACCCGGATGTGGTTACCGTGGCTTGCGTGCCGGTCCCCGATGCGGATCTGGGTCAGCGTATTTGCTTGTGCGTGACAGTGCGTGAAGGCGTGCCGCGTTTCTCCCTGAAAGAGATTACCGACTTCTTGCGTGAGCAGGGTCTGGAAGTGAACAAGCTGCCCGAGTATCTGCGCTTTTACCGCAGCTTGCCGCTGACGCCTGCGGGCAAGATCGACAAGCGCGCCTTGGCTGCCGATGCGGCTGCATTGGGTTCCGGGACCAAGACCGCAGCGGGGATAGCAGCATGAGCCACCTTGCCATTTCCAGCGCAGCCTTGAGCCGCAAGCTGCGGCAGTTTGTGGATACCGAGATCATCCCCAACGAGGGCATTCTGGCTCAGGGAGATAATCTGGCCCGCGAGCTGACTCTGGACCTAACACGTCGGGCTCAACAGGCGGGTTTGTTCGGCAGTTTCTACCCCATGCATCGCGGCGGTCGGATCGCCAGTTTGGTCGAATACTTGCCCGTGGCTGAACAGGAAGGACGCTCCGAATATGGCCCCGGCATTTTCGGGGCAGATGCCACGCTGGATGCGTATATGTTGAGCCATCATGGCTCGGCCAGCGTCAAACAGCGCTTTCTGACGCCCTTGCTCAAGGGTGATGCGGTGTCCAGCTACGCCATGTCCGAGCCGGACAGCATTGGTTCGATTCCGGCCACCATGCAATGTCAGGCTCGCCTGAAAGACGGGCAATGGCATGTGAATGGCCGCAAGTGGTTTATTTGCCGGGCGCAACTGGCCAGCTTCGCGACCGTGGTGGCGCGCAGCGCGGACGGTCCCGTGAATGAGTCCTTGTCCATGGTGATCGTGCCCACGGATGCGGCGGGCTTTAAAGTCGTGCGTCCCTTGCCGTTGCTGGGACGTTACCAGGGGCAGAACGAGCTGCTGTTCAACAATGTGACCGTGCCGGAGGATTATGTTCTGGGCAGCGCCGGGCAGGGCATTGCCTTGATGCAAAAGCGCCTGGCTTTGGGCCGTATCTTGCGATCCGTGCAATGGTTGGGATTGGCGCAACGCAGCTTTGAAATCATGTGCGAGCGCATTCATTCGGAACGTGGGGAGCTGGCCCGTCTGGCGGACAAGCAACTGGTTCGGGCGCGGGTCTATCAGGTGTACCGCGCCATTACCTCGGCCCGTTGCTTGCTGCGCGAAGCCGCCGTCAAGTTCGATGCGGGCTTGCCCAATTCGGTGGAGGTGAATGTGGCCAAACTGGCAGCGTCGGATGCAGTCAGCGAGGCGGCAGATTCCGCTATCCAGATCATGGGGGCCGAAGGGCTGGCCGATTGGAGCCCCTTGTCCGGCATCTACCGGGCAGCGCGTACCACGCATATTCTGGATGGGGCGGACGATGCCTTGATCAGCACGGTCGGCAAGCACTTGCTGCAAGCCCACTACGCCATTCAGGAGACGGCAGACATGAACAAGGCAGTCGCATGATGCTATCGACACGGGCAAGTCGTTCCCCTTGGGTGCTGGCCAGTTTGATGACTCTGGCGATGGGCATGCCCATGATGGTGTTTTATGCCATCGGCGTCCTGGGTCCGCAAATCATTCAGGATCTGGGCATCTCGCGCGAGCAACTGGGCTGGTTGACCACCAGCACCTTTGGTCTGGCTGCCTTGCTCTCGCCGTGGGCGGGGGCTTTGGTGCAGCGCATGGGCAATCGGCAAGGCTTGTTTTTGTTGTTCCTGCTGGTGGCCATGTCCTTTAGTTTGATCGCGGTGCTGCCGGGTTTCTGGGGTGTGCTGACGGCCCTGCTCTTGTGCGGCTTGGCGCAGTCCTTGGCGAACCCGGTGACCAATCAGGCCATTGCCCAGTTGGTACCGGCAGAGCGTAAGGCCGGGCTGGTCGGTATCAAGCAGTCTGGTGTACAGGCTTCGGCCTTGCTGGCCGGTTTGGTCCTGCCCACCCTGGCCTACAAGCTGGGGTGGCGGGGTGCGTTTGTGGTGTGGGTGCCCGCCATGCTGTGCCTGTCCTACTTTGCCTTGCAGCTTTTGCCGGCCAGAGCCAGCACCGCAGCTGGCAGCATGTCCTGGCGCTTGCCTTGGCCCAGCCAACAGCTTTGGCTGTTGATGGCCATTCAGCTGTGCGCGGGTCTGGTGCTGTCGTCCTTCATCACTTTTCTGGGTGTTTTTGCGCAACAGCTGGGCGTGTCGCCGTACTGGATAGGGATGTTGGTCAGTGGCTTTGGGGTGATGGGGATTGTGTCCCGAGTGCTCTTGACGCCTATCGCTGCCCGATTTGGTGATGAAACCTTGTTGCTGGGCATCCTGTTTGTCATCCCAATTGTGGCCTTGTTGCTGATGATGATGGCCGCGCCGGACAGGCTTTGGCCCTTGGGAGCCGGGGTGCTGGCCATTGGCCTGACCCTGGTTGCGACCAATGCCATTGCCATGAGCATGTTGCTGCGAGATGCCCGCTTTGGGGCACCGGCTCGTACGGCAGGGCTGTTGTCCGTCGGGTTTTTTGGTGGCTTTGCCTTTGGCCCGCCACTGTTTGGTGTGCTGCTGCGCTCGCCCGAAGGCTTCGCCGCTGCCTGGCCTTTTCTGATGGGCATTCTGGTGTGCGCCAGCTTGTTGTGCCTGATTCTGTACCAGGTTCGTCGTATGGCGAAAGGGGAATGATGGGATGTCTGTAGATGTATTGGGATCAGCCAGCATAGAGTCCATTTTTGCGAATATGGACCAGGTTGCCGAGCAATGTGGGGAGCAGTTTCCCTTGTTCAGACAGTCCTCGTCCGAGCAATGGACCTTGTCGCGACGTGGCTCCTGGTTGGGGGGCTTCTGGGCGGGCTTGTGGTGGCGACGTGCCTTGATCAGTGGTCAGGAGCAGGATAAGGAGCAGGCGCTGAACTGGAGCCAGAAGCTGCAAGTCTGGCTGGAAGAGCCCAGCATCAATCGTAGCTTTGTGTTCTGGTATGGCTCCGGCCTGGGCAGCATCTGGCATGGGGATAGAGAGGCCGAAGCCCATATCGATCAGGCTGCACAAGCTCTGCTGAACAGCTTTGATGCCTCTAGCGGCTTCTGGCCCTTGGGTTCCGGAATGGGGGGCGGGGAAGCGGGCAATCACATTTTGAATGTGGATGCTCTGGCTCCTACGCTCTTGGTGCTGGATGCGCAGGGCGGGCCGGTGGCGCGTCAGTTTGGGCAATGGCATGTGGATGCCTGCCTGCGGTACTTGCAGAAACGCAGCGGAGCCTGGCGGGATACGGTCTTGCTACGCGGGAACGATGTGCTGGCCGAGCAGGGGGCTGAAACCTGGCAACGAGGGCAGGCCTGGGCCATGCTGGGAATGGCAACCGCAACGCGCTTGTATGACAGAAAGTCCTATGCTCAAGCAGCCCTGAATGCCTGCCGATATTGGCACGAGCGTTGGGGGAAGTTTGCGCATGGCTTTTTGACGCAGGAGTCCCCACTAAGTCCGGTAGACCGTTCAGC
Organism: Alcaligenes sp. 13f; assembly: GCF_020496585.1. Lineage (NCBI taxonomy): Bacteria > Pseudomonadati > Pseudomonadota > Betaproteobacteria > Burkholderiales > Alcaligenaceae > Alcaligenes > Alcaligenes sp. 13f. Next base: position 137,880 of record NZ_JAHKKC010000007.1, on the reverse strand, counting down.
CTGGGCGATTGCTTCTTTGGCTATGTATGAGCTGTCGCAGATTCTGCCGGAACAACAATGGCTGCACGAGCAATCGCGCTTGTATCTGGATGCCTTGCTGACCCCTGAGTTAAGTGAAACAGGGCGTTTTGTGGGACATCTTTACAAAGTTGCGCCGGGGCAGTCTGAACTGGTGGAATCGGCCTGCGCCAGCTTCTTTTTGCTGGAGGCCTTGCTGGCGCATTCGGCTTGAAGAGCGGCCATAGATAGCTTGTATGCCCCCTTGGATGCTCAAGGGGGAAGCTCTATCGGTATGATGTGCGCTTGAGTGTTCTTGATGGCCTTTCAATGCAGGAAAGCATCAAACACAAGGAGCAGGTTTTCATCCTATGGCAGCCGTAAAAGAACAAACTTCTATACAGATCCGATCCGCCATTCAGGCAGATTATGAAGGCTTGCTGGCCCTTGACACGGTAGCGTCGCAGGAGCCTGAGCGTGCCTTGCAGATTCAGGGCTGGATTCAGAAATCGCAGTGTTATGTGGCTGAGCGAGAAGGCATCTTGTTGGGCTATGGCGTCTTGAATTACCACTTCTTTGGCCACGGCTTTGTCGAGATGCTGATGGTGGGGGAGTCTGGTCGGGGGCAGGGCATTGGCTCGGCTTTGCTGCGATATTTCCGGCAGATTAGTCAGACAGAAAAGCTGTTTTCTTCTACCAACCAATCCAATCAGGCCATGCATGGCATGTTTCAGAAATTGGGCTTTCGACGTAGCGGCGTGATTGAAAATCTGGATGAAGGCGACCCGGAGATTGTGTACGTTTCTCTGGCTAATACAGAGCCAGAAGCATAGGGGCCAAGGCAGACTTGCTGAATTGAATGCCAGTATTTTGTATTGAAAAAGCAGGCCAAAACACAAAAATGGTTTGGCCTGTTTTGCATCTGAGGAAGCAGCGTATCAGGAAATCTGCAAAGAGCCTGTTGCGCCCATCAGCAGGTCGATCACATCCGGCGCGGAAATGATTTCAAAGCGTGGGTCCATCTGCTCGGCGCTCAGGCCGTTATGCAGCATGCAGGACTTGCACACGGCCACGCGTCCACCTTGCTCCAGATATTTCTTCAACAGCTCTGCTGCCGGTTCAAAGGGGGCGCCAATACTGATGGGGTCGGCGGCACCGGGTACACCCAGCGCGACTCCTTCAGCCATCAGAATCAGGCAGGCGCTATGTCCCTTCTGAACCGCATTGACAGCCATGGTCAGGGCCACGGTTACTTTGTCGGGATTGCCCTGGGCATGGAACAGCGTCGATACAAAAGCAGCGGGTTTAGGCATCACAATTCTCCTTGTTTCGGTTCAAGACTTGAATTCATTGAATGCGGCAACGGCATTGGCCGCGTACATCACGGATGGACCACCGCCCATATAGATCGCAACCCCCAAGGCTTCATGTACTTCTTCCAGACTGGCTCCCATCTGCGCCAAGGCCTTGCTATGAAAGCCTATGCAGCCCTCGCAATGGGTGGCTACGCCAATTGCCAAGGCTATCAATTCTTTGGTTTTGGCATCGAGGGCGCCGCCTGTCATGGCGGCCTTGCCCAGATCTCCAAACCCTTTCATCACGTCGGCTTGGGTCTGACGTAGCTGCGCCAGATTGCTGGAAATGCCTTGGGTCAGTTGCTTGTAGCTAGTTTCACTCATGCATGACTCCTGTCGTATTAACAAAAGCAAAGGAATACTGAAATTGTTGACTGCATTAATTCAGTATATGCTAAATTAAGATTTATCTAAATTAATGCGCAAGAAAAGCTGGATAAACCATGATCCAAAGCAAATCCGACATCGAGCTGTTGCAAGAGAGCGCTGATCAAGCGGCCGCTTTGTTGCAGGCGGTGGGCAATCCCAAACGCCTGGTGATTCTGTGTCTCTTGATTCAGCAAGGCGAGATGAGTGTGGGAGCACTGAACGAGATGGTGGCGCTAAGCCCCTCGGCCCTGTCGCAGCATTTGGCGCGCATGCGCCAGGAAGGTTTGGTCAGCTACCGGCGCGAGGCGCAAACCCTGTATTACCGCATTGAGGACCCGAATGTCGCCACCTTGATTGGCACCTTGAAAGATATTTTCTGTCCCTGAGCCTGATGGCATCAGGGGCGGGGCGCATCGCCTGCAGGCCATCGCCCGACCCGTTTTCCCTTGCTTCTTTGTTAAAAGGATTCGCCATGAAAAGCAATGTAGGTGGTTTGGATCGTATTGCTCGTATCGTTGTGGGTGTGGTGCTGATTGCGCTGGCAGTCACGAACGTCATCGGCTGGTGGGGCTGGCTGGGCCTGATTCCTCTGATCACGGGGCTGGTCGGTTTTTGCCCGCTGTACCCCATGCTGGGCCTGAGCACCTGCCCGCTGAAAAAGCGTCAATAGATCACTCGCTATGGCCTGGTAACGGGTCATTCCCGCCTGCTCCTTGAAAAGGTTCCTTGTGCTCAAGGAGCCTTTTTATCGCCTGAAAAACAGCCTTGTCTCGCGGATGCGTGGCGGCCAAAGCAAGGTGCTTGGCTGGCCTTTTCGCCAATGTATGATACAAATCTGTTCAATGTGGACATTGTTTAGGTGTATTTATGTCTGGCAACAACGCTGACACGGGCAAGAGCAAAAAGATTCTGATCATTGCTGGCCCGAACGGGGCAGGCAAGACGACGTTTGCGCGCTCTTTCCTCCCGGCCGAGGCGGAGGTGCTGCGCTTTATCAATGCAGATCTGATTGCTGCAGGTTTGTCGCCTTTTGCGCCAGAGAGCGCGGCCATCAAAGCGGGGCGTTTGATGCTGGACGAATTGAAAGAAGCAGTTCGCCTGGGCGAGAGCTTCGCGCTGGAAACGACCTTGTCTGGCCAAGGCTATGTGCGCCATATTGAAAAATGGCAGGCGCAGGGCTATCGCGTCAGCTTGTATTTTTTAAGTCTGCCCGATGCGGATATGGCGATCGCGCGAGTGGCAGAACGGGTACGTCAGGGTGGCCATAACATCCCTGAGCCCGTCATTCGTCGTCGCTTTGCGGCTGGCATGAAGAACTTCCTGCATCATTATCGGGATACCGTGGATGATTGGGTTTTGTACGATAACGCAGGCAGTGTGCCAGTCCTGTTGGAGTGGGGAGAGAAAGATGAATAAAGAAGATATTTCCAAAGCAAAAAACCCGGACTTGCGGGCTTCGTTGGCCGCCTTGGAGCGTGCAGCGCAGTCGGCACGTTTTGTGGCCATGCAAACCAATACCTCGGTGGTCTTGGTAGAGAACGGCAAGATGATCAAGCTCTCGGCAGAGCAACTGCGGCAGGAAGTCTGCAAGAGTTGACGACGCTGGGCTGCGATCGCGGTCCTAGCCTGCTCGCGTCGTACTTTTGTTTCTGCGGAACATCTGGTGTTGTGAGGAACTCAAGAGGGCGATGGGTCTTGTAGACAGGCCTGAGATGGCCGCATGAATATCTATATAGCTCATGGAATCAGCCAGAAAGCAGGCTGGCAGACTAAGTAGTTACTCCAATCTGCCAGACATCCTTGTCGTCGAGATCGGCTTCAGACCATGCCCGCATCATGCTCCCTATCAGGGTATTGGCTCAAAGTCGCCAGAAACTCCGAAGGCGGATAAGCAAAGGTCTTTTTAAAGGCTACTGAATAAGCGCTCAAACTTTCATAGCCACTTTCCAGCGCCGCCTGCGTGATGGACCTGCCTTGCAGCAGAAACTGGATCGAGGCCATCAAGCGCATCTGTTGCCGCCATTTCCCCAGATTCATCCCCGTGCTTTTCAGAAAGCGCCGATGCAAGGTTTTCGGCGTCAAGGCGTATTGCCGCGCTACCTCATCCATTGTTTTTTGCTGGGCTGGCGAGCGCACCAGGTCTTCGCAAATCCGTCGCATCAATTCCTCTTGCGGCCAGGGCAAATGAAAAGGCAGGGGATGCAGCACACGCAACTCTTCTATCAATAGCTGTCCCAGTAAGGCGTCTCGTAACGGTGGGTTCTCTTGCGGAATCACCCGCACCAGTGCTGCAATCAATTCACGCACCAGTGGTGTGACATGGATCACGCAATCGTGGTCCGGTAATTGTGCGGCCAGAATTTCATCAATAAATAAACCATGCACATTCACGGCGGTGGTGGCATTGAGCTGATGCGGCACGCCGGGTCGCAACCAGACGGCGGTGGTCGGGGGCACCAGCCACTGGCCGGTGTCGGCCTGTACCAGCAGCACCCCTTCCGTGGCATACAAAAGATGCCCCCGGTGGTGGCGATGGCGGGGGACTTCATGGCCGGCAGGGTAATGCTCGATTACCCCGCTGACCAGCAAGGGCGAGGTATCGGAGTGAGACAAGTCCAGTGCTCGCCCACCGCGTTCAGGGGATGCGTAGCCCATATTCAGGAATGTCCAAAAAAATAAAACAAATGACTATTTTTTGATAGAAGGCCAAGTGTCTTGCAGTCTAAAGTGCTTTTATCGTTTTCATCAAGCACTTTGGGATTGAACCTGTCGTGACTCATTTGCACTTGCTATCGCTAGGCCTACTAGCCCTGACATCCGGTCGGGGTCCGTACGCCTGTGTGTGCGAATGGTCCTATCCTGGTTTCCCCAGACCCCGACTGTAGCCAGCTCCTTGGAGTAGGGAAGCCAGGTATGTCATTCCCTATATTCGAGGTTCCCATGCTGACTGATCCTTCCCACAAATACCGTCCCTTTCCTGTCGTCAATTTGCCCGATCGCCAGTGGCCGCAGCGCACCCTGAGCCAAGCGCCCGTGTGGCTGTCTACCGATTTGCGCGACGGCAACCAGGCCCTGTTTGAACCCATGAATCGCGACCGTAAATTGCGTCTGTTTCAGGAGCTGGTCCGTATTGGCTTCAAGGAAATCGAGGTGGGTTTTCCGTCTGCCTCGCAAACCGATTTTGATATCGTCCGGCAACTGATTGACGAGGGCATGATCCCGAACGACGTCACGCCTATGGTCATTACCCAACTGCGTGAGGATCTGATCGAAACCACGGTACGCAGCGTGGCGGGCGCGCGTCGTGTGATTGTGCATTTCTACAATGCGATTGCTCCTGCTTTCCGGGAAATCGTCTTCAAGATGGAGGTGCCGCAAATCATCGAGATGGTGCGTCACCATGTGGAGGTGTTCAAACGCCTGACGGCCAAGCACCCGGAAACGGAGTGGGTGCTGCAATACTCACCTGAAACGTTCTGCATGGCAGAGCTGGAGGTGTCGCTGGCTGTCTGCAATGCGGCTATTGATGCCTGGGACGCGGGTCCAGCGCGGCCCATGATTATCAATTTGCCCACCACGGTGGAAGTGACGACAGCGAACGTCTTTGCTGATCAGATTGAATGGATGGATCGCCATTTGAATAGGCGCGAACATATCGTTCTGTCGGTACACCCGCATAATGATCGCGGAACGGGCGTTGCTTGCGCTGAACAAGCCATGCTGGCCGGCGCACAGCGTGTCGAGGGGTGTCTGTTTGGCAATGGCGAGCGCAGTGGCAATCTGGATGTGGTGACCTTGGCCCTGAATCTGTATACCCAGGGTATCTCTCCGAATCTGGATTTCTCTGACATCTCGGCAGTAGCGCGTATCGCGGAAGAGGCCACGTCCTTGCCCATTCACCCACGTCACCCGTATGTGGGCGATCTGGTCTTTACCGCCTTTTCCGGTTCCCATCAGGACGCGATTGCCAAGGGCTTTGCGGTGCAGAAAGAAGATGCCCCCTGGCGTGTACCATATCTGCCAGTCGACCCCAAGGATTTGGGCCGCACCTACGACAGTATCGTGCGTGTCAACAGCCAGTCCGGCAAAGGAGGCATCGCTTTTCTGCTGCAACGCGACTACGGCATTGTGATGCCGCGCCGCATGCAGGTGGAGTTCAGTGCCATTGTTCAGCAGATTGCCGATTCCAGCGAAACGGAGCTGAACAGCCAGCAGATTTGGGAACTGTTTGAGACCACCTATCTGCAAGCCAATCAGCGCCAGGGGAACAACAGCTACCGAGCACATCGCCTGTTCGATGAGGCACAAGGGCAGCAGGGCATAGAGCTGCAATGCGTCAATGCCAATGGCGAGACTGAAACCTATACCGGAACGGGCAATGGGCCGATTGCGGCGACGGTGGCGGCCTTGAACCTGCCTTTGCGCATCGATAGTTACGAGGAACGCAGCCTGGGTTCAGGAGCGGACGCTTGCGCGATGGCGATTGTGGAAGCGGTCATGCCCGGTGTGCCTGGTTCGAAATTTGGTGTGGGCAAGCACGCGAATATCATTACGGCCAGTGTGATGGCGGTGATGAATGCGGCGGCACGTTTTGAGGAGGTCGAGGCATAAGCAGCCATCAAGCTGCGGTGGGCCGCGCTAGCTTCTGTGTGTAATACAACGGCGCGGGCCACCTTTGACGGGTAAGTGGCTCTGAGTCACGGGGCGACTCTGCTCGAAGAATACTTCACATAGCGAGCGGATAAAACCGCATTCACGTCCCTGGCTTACGAAAAACGGACACTCTTTACATTCAAGTAAATGCGATCAAGCAGGCAGTTCGTCTTTTTGATCAACATTCTTGTCTGTGGGCAGGTCTAGATTCACCACCTGGCTTAACCAGCGTGCCACCACCTTCAGTTCATCCTCCGTAAAGCCGTCGGATAGTTGCTGATTCAAGTCCTGCAAGGTTGATTTGGCCTTGATGCTGGCTTCTTCTCCGGCGGGAGTCAGCGTCAGGCAAATCTTGCGCGTATCTACATCGTCCGTCAGGCGTTGAATCAGGCCTGCTGCCTGCATGCGCTTGGACAATCCTGTAATTGCAGCCGGAGCCACTTGCAAGGCGCTGGCCGCTTCTCCCACCGTGACCGAGCCTTGAGAGCGAATCAGGAACAGCATGCCAACTTGGGCCGCGCTGATATCTGTCCATGCCGAGGGCTGCTTCTGAATCCAGCGCTGCAAAGCCTTGTGGGCATGGTTCAACAAAAAGACAAAACGTGGCTGTGATTTCTGGCTCATTGTGGCGATGGCTGGATAGATATCGGTTAGACGTCAGGAATTCGATGCGGGGCCGGATTCGCTTTGTGCGATCAGCCAGTCGACCACTATAGGCCAAAGTGCCCCGGCGTTGCGTTTACGAAAGAAGCCCATGTGACCAATATGCGCCAAACCCAGCTGCTTGTGCTCCAGTTGATGCCTTTCTATACGGGCCTTGCCTAGTGGTTCCAACAGCCTGGAAATAGCTCGCGGATTGGCCCAGGGGTCATCATCAAAACCCAGAACCAGCAAGGGAATATCGACCTGGCTAGCGCGTTCTTTGGCATCCAGCTGTGGATCGTCATAAAAATAATGGGGCTTTTGCGTCCAGCGGCTCCATTGCTGCATGACGCCACGTGGAAGGTCCTCGCCAAAGCCCAAACGCCGGGTCGGCATATAGCCGTAAAGGCCGCACAGTACGGGAGTGAATACCCGCATGATCAGCCCCACCCGAAAGCGCTCCATGGGCTTTTCAATTAAAGCGGTAACCCCCGCATGTGACGCAATCATCACGGCAGCTTTCACGGAGCGAGTCGCGGGGGAGATAGCAATCGCATGGCCGCCAACGCTATGACCAACAGCCAACATGGGCAAGCCGTTAAAACGATGGGCGACCCAGTCTGTGACGTAAACCGCATCCTCCAGCATCCAGTCGGACATGGAAACATCGCATTGGCGTATATCCTTCTGACGAGATCGGCCGATACCCCGGTAGTCGTAGCTCAGAACAATGAATCCCAGGCTGTTCAGATGTTCTGCAAAAGGAAGATAGAAATCCTGTGGGACGCCGGTGGCGGGGTGAATGATGATGGACGCTTTGGCATTAGGAGCTGGCCATAAGGTCGCGCTGATCGGGTCTTTTCCAGCCTGCTGAATCGTCACCTGTTGCATGCTTGTCTCTAATTTTAGTTAACGTGTTAATGATATTAGAGTGGCTTCAGAAGTGAGTCAATCCGGGCCCAAAGGGGAAGGGGGTTGTTAGTGACGACAGTCAGACCTTACATTTCAGCGACCAACCCCTTGATCGCCTCGATATACCAAGCCTGATCGTTCATCCTGTGCGTCAAGATAATCGGTGACGTCGCCTGCGGTTCTTCGATCAAGCGGTAGTGCAGATCGTTGCGCAGACGAGCCGAGGTTGGGATCAAGCACAAGCCAGAATCGGCAGCCACCAATCCCAAGGCCGCTTGAATTTCCCCGGCCTCATAAACTTCAGCTGGGCGCACGCTGTGATCGTGCAGCAGGTGCAGAACGTGGTCCGCGAAGCTGGGTCTGGGTTCTTTGGGATACACAATCAGCTTTTGGCCTTGCACTTTTTTCAGACTCAATGGCTTGTCTGAATTGGCCAGATCCGAGCTGGGGGGAATGGCCAGGGCCAGTTGTTCTTCCCGCAACACCGTTCTTTGTACGGATGCATCATTCAGTCGTATTCGCCCAAAACCCACATCAATTCGCCCGGACTTCAAGGCCTCCAACTGCTGCATGGAGGTGAGCTCTACCGTTTGCATATCCACTTCCGGATATTGATGTCGCAGTTTGCGCATCAAAGCGGGCAGGCCGCCGTACAGGGTAGAAGCCACAAAGCCTATCGACAGGGTTTGTCGTTGGTGCAGTCCGATTTGCCGTGTCGTATGCACCAGTTGATCGACCCGGCTCAAGATCTGCAAGGCCTGCTCATAAAATACCCGTCCGGCTTCGGTCAGCCGCAAGGGGCGGTTATTGCGCAGCAACAGTGTGACGCCCAGCTCCTCTTCCAGCAATTGGATCTGTCGGCTAAGCGGGGGCTGGGCCATGTGCAGGCGCTCCGAAGCCCGAGTGAAGTTGCGGGTTTCGGCAACGGCCACAAAATATTTGAGCTGACGTAGATCCATAAGGGAAAACCATACCTAGGCTGAATTGATGGTGTTTAGTTTCTTGATTTTTAATATTTATATCAGAAACTATACTCTAAAGGTATAGAACTAGACCTATTTAGTCTTGGAAATAACGGGCCTGCTTCGTGTTCAATCAAGGCATGGAACACACGCGATCTTCTCAACTATTAGCAGCTCCAGCCCTGATCGAAAGGGTGGAGACTTTGCTGCTGGATCTGCCTACGATCCGTCCTCATCAATTGGCGATGACGACCATGCAAGGCCAGACTTTGATGCTGGTGCGCTTGTACTGTTCGGACGGTACGGTGGGTGTAGGCGAGGGCACGACCATTGGTGGTCTGGCCTACGGTGCCGAGTCGCCCGAAGGTATGAAGCTGGCCATCGACACCTACTTCACTCCTTTGCTGCTGGGCGCCAATGCCAGCGCCGTGCCGGCTTTGATGGCTCGCTTGAACACGGCGATCCAGGATAACCGTTTTGCCAAGAGTGCGGTAGAAACCGCGCTGTTTGATGCCCTGGGCAAGCGCACCGGTCTGCCGGTGTCGCACCTGCTGGGTGGCCGCATGCGCGACAGCCTGCCTGTTGCCTGGACACTGGCCTCGGGTGACACCGCCAAGGATATTGATGAAGCCGAGCGCATGTTGGCGCAGGCTCGTCACCGTATTTTCAAACTCAAGATTGGTCGCCGCCCGGTAAAGGACGATGTGGCGCATGTAGCGGCTATCAAGAAAGCGATGGGTGATCGCGCCGATGTTCGCGTAGATGTGAACATGGCCTGGAGCCCCTTGCAGGCCCAGTACGGTATGGCTGGCCTGGTCGATGCCGGGTGCTCGCTGGTGGAGCAGCCAGTGCGTCGTGCTGATGCTCTGGCCGATCTGAAAGGTCGCTTCCCGATTGCCTTGATGGCCGATGAATCCCTGACCGGCCCGGCCTCCGCCTTTGCACTGGCTCGTGATGGTGCCGCCGACGTGTTCGCGATCAAGATTGAACAGTCCGGGGGGTTGCGTGCAGGTTTGCAAGTAGCAGCGATTGCCGAAGCCGCTGGTATTGAATTGTATGGTGGCACCATGCTGGAAGGCGCGATCGGCACGATTGCCGCAGCCCATGTGTTTGCCACAGTGAACCAATTGCAGTGGGGCACGGAACTGTTCGGGCCCTTGCTCTTGACCGAGGAAATCCTGGCAGAGCCACTGAATTACAGCAATTTTGAATTACAGATACCTCAAGGGCCGGGTTTGGGTATCGTACTGGACGAGGATCGTGTCCAGTATTTCCGCCGCGACAGGACACAAGTCAGTGTTGGCTCGGCTGCCTAGGCGCAATAAGAAGCCAGTCGTAGCGGCTTTGCTTGGAACACTTTTTTCAGGATATTAGGAGACACAGAATGAGCGTTAAAATTTTTGACACCCCCGATGTACAAGACTTCCTGCGTTTGGCCTCTGGCCTGGATCAGCCCGGTGGCAATCCACGCGTCAAGCAGATCATGTACCGCATCATCAGCGATCTGTTCAAGACCATTGAAGATCTGGAAATCACCAACGACGAGTACTGGGCAGCCGTGGCTTACCTGAACCGTCTGGGTACGGCCAGCGAAGCCGGTTTGCTTTCTCCCGGTCTGGGCTTTGACCGTTTCCTGGACATGCGCATGGACGCCATGGACAAGGAACTGGGTCTGGACAACGGTACGCCACGCACCATTGAAGGTCCTTTGTACGTGTCGGGCGCTCCTGTGGCGCAAGGTTTTGTTCGCCTGGATGACGGTTCCGATACCGCTGGCGAAACCCTGATCATGCACGGCGTCGTGGCTGGTGCGGACGGCAAGCCTATTGCGGGTGCTCAGGTTGAAGTCTGGCATGCCAATACCAAAGGCTTTTACTCGCACTTTGACCCCACCGGCGAGCAACAGCCCTTCAATATGCGCCGCACCATCATTACCGATGAAAACGGTCGCTACAAGTTCCAGAGCATTGTGCCCAAGGGCTACGGCTGTCCACCGGATGGTCCTACCCAAGGCCTGCTGAACGAGCTGGGCCGCCACGGTAACCGTCCTGCGCACATTCACTTCTTTGTGACGGCTCCTGGCCACCGCAAGCTGACCACACAGATCAATATCGACGGCGATCCGCTGGTGTACGACGACTTCGCCTACGCTACTCGCGATGGTCTGGTGCCACCGCTGACCGAGCACACGGATCCTGCCCGTATCGCTGCCGAAAACCTGGATGGTCCTTTTGCAGAGATCGTGTTTGATATTTCCTTGACCCCCTTGGTCGATGGCAAGGACAACCAGATCGTGAATCGTCCACGTCTGGCTGCCTAAGTCTTGCTTCAGTCCAGGGCCTGTGTTTGCCAAGTCAAACCAGGCCCTGGGCTGACTTGTTTTTGCTGTGCCTGACGTAAGGGCTGAGCCCATCCGTAGCGTCAGTGCTTTATACGGAGAACGGAGTGATCGATAAACAGGTAAGCAGTGTTGCACAGGCTTTGCATGATGTGCAGGACGGCGCCACGATTCTGGTCGGTGGTTTTGGAACGGCTGGCATACCCACAGAGTTGATCGACGGCCTGATCGAGCAAGGTGCTCGCGACCTGACTATCGTCAACAACAATGCGGGTAATGGCGATGTGGGGCTGGCGGCTTTGCTTAAAACAGGCCGGGTTCGCAAAATTATTTGCAGCTTCCCCCGTCAGGCTGATTCCTGGGTATTTGATGACTTGTATCGCAGCGGCAAGATCGAGCTGGAGTTGGTGCCTCAAGGCAATCTGGCCGAACGATTGCGCGCCGCCGGTGCGGGTATCGGTGGCTTTTTCTGCCCCACAGGCTATGGCACAGAGCTGGCCAAGGGCAAGGAAATACGTTTGATCAATGGTCGCTGGCATGTCTATGAAGAGCCCATTCATGGAGATGTCGCCCTGATCAAGGCCGAGCGGGGGGACCGTTGGGGGAATTTGACCTACCGCATGGCGGCGCGCAACTTTGGTCCGGTCATGGCGACCGCGGCGCGCACCACCATTGCCAGTGTGTTTGAACTGGCGGAATTGGGTCAGCTGGACCCTGAAACCATTGTGACGCCCGGCATTCACGTGCGCCGCGTCGTGGTGGTGCCGCGCAGTCGCACAGAAGCAGGTGGGTTCAAGGCATGAACGGACAGAGCATGAAGGGGGACAGCATGACGCTCAATTATCAGCGCCGCAGTAAAGACGAATTGGCGCAGCGCGTCGCCCAGGACATCCATGACGGCGCCTACGTAAATCTGGGTATTGGCATGCCAACTCTGGTAGCCAACCATTTGCCTGCCGGTGTGGAAGTGGTGCTGCACAGCGAGAACGGTATTCTGGGCATGGGCCCGGCACCGGCAGCCGGGCAGGAAGATTACGACTTGATCAATGCGGGCAAGCAGGCGGTGACGCTGCTGCCCGGTGGCGCGTTTTTCCATCATGCCGACAGCTTTGGCATGATGCGTGGCGGCCATCTGGATATCTGTGTGCTGGGCGCTTTTCAGGTGTCGGCTACCGGGGATCTGGCCAACTGGAGCACGGGTGAACCCGGTGCGATTCCGGCGGTAGGCGGTGCCATGGATCTGGCCATTGGCGCGAAACAGACCTGGGTCATGATGGATGTGCTGACCAAGCAAGGCGTCAGCAAGCTGGTTGAACAATGCAGCTACCCCTTGACCGGCCTGGCTTGCGTCAAGCGTGTGTATACCGATTTGGCGACCCTGGCTTGCACACCAGACGGTTTGCAACTGATTGATCTGGTGCCCGGTTTGACCCATGAGGCACTGGAAGAAATGATTGGTTTGCCTATTGCCGCGGCCAAGCAGGGAGAGGGCCAATGACGGTCAGCCCCAGCGCCTTGAATACCGAACGGGGCATGTTCCGTGTCAGCGTGGCAGGTGATCCGCTGGCTCCGGCCCTGATTCTGAGCAACTCCCTGGGCACTACACAAGAAATGTGGAACCCGCAGGTGGCAGGTTTCGCCCAGTCCTACCGTGTGATTCGTTATGACACCCGTGGTCATGGCGGCAGCCCGGTCACTCCCGGCCCATACCGCTTCAAGGATTTGGGGCGTGATGTGCTGGCGATTCTGGATGCACTGGATATTGAACGCGCTGCGTTTTGTGGCCTGTCCATGGGTGGTCACACCGGCTTGTGGCTGGGGGTGAATGCTCCGGAGCGTTTGAACGCGCTGATCGTGTGCAATAGCGCGGCCAAGATTGGTACTGCCCAAGCCTGGCAGGAACGGGCCGACGCTTTGCGTCAAGGCGGTGCCGCCCAGATGCGTACTCTGGCGGATTCGGCGCCTTCGCGCTGGTTTGGTGAAGCCTTTATCCAGCAATCGCCCGAATTGGTCAAAGCCATGCAGGATAGCTTGGCCAAGCTGGACCCACTGGGTTACGCCGCCTGCTGCGGTGCTTTGGCCGAGTCGGATCTTCGTGATCAGATCAGCCGTATTGCGGCACCGACCCTGCTGGTCGCTGGCGAATGGGACCCGGTTACGACAGTTGCCGATGCTCAGGCCATGCAAGCCAGTATTCCTGGCTCCAAAGTGGCGGTCGTACCGGCTTCGCATCTGTCCAATCTGGAAGCGCCCGAAGCCTTCGAGCGCGCCGTATTGAATTTTTTAGCCCAGGCCTGAGTGCCCGAGCGCTTGTTTTTAGAAAGGAACACCATGCTTTATCTGGTTCACATGATTGTTGATATCCCTGATTCCCTGCCAGCCGAAGAGGCTGCCCGTATCAAGGCCGAAGAGAAAGCCTACTCGCAGGATCTGCAACGTTCGGGCAAGTGGCCGCATATCTGGCGCGTGGTGGGTCAGTACGCCAACTACAGCGTGTTCGATGTAGAGAGCAATGAAGAGCTGCACAACCTGCTCAGCGCCTTGCCCTTGTTCCCTTACATGCAGATTTCCGTGACTCCCTTGGCGACGCACCCGTCGGCTATTTAAGTTACGCAGCAGTAAGACGGGCCCCCACGCCGCGCCTTCGGCTTGCGCTCCACCTCGCGGCCTGCATGCCGCTCGGATTCGCCAGGCACACAGCAGTCCGCAATGGACTACTGTGTGTCCCGGCTCATCCCCGAGGGGGCGCTTTTTACCGGGGGCGCCGAGCCTTGGGGCGGCCCGGCAGTAAAAAACTCAGGCTGCGATCCCAGCGCAGCCTGAGCACCGAGTAAAGTTGAGAATTCAAACAAAAAGACTGGGGAGACAAAACGATGGGATTAAAAAGTGGATCGGCGTCGGTCTGGGTGGCCGGATTTTTGTCGGTGTTGATTGCCTATGCCGGGCCTTTGCTGATCTTTATTCAGGCCGCACAAGTAGGCCGGATTGCCGATGCGGAGCTGATCTCCTGGATCTGGGCGATTTCCATAGGCGCGGGTTTGAGCGGTTTGCTCCTGAGTGCGTATCTGAAGCTGCCCATTATTACGGCCTGGTCCGCGCCAGGCACGGCCTTGCTGCTGACCCTGTTTCCAGGCATCACCATGCCTGAAGTGGTGGGGGCGTATCTTAGCGCCGCCTTGATTGTCGTCGTCATTGGTCTGACAGGCGGTTTTGAAAAGATTCTTTCCTTCATCCCCAAAGGCATTGCCGGGGGCATGATGGCCGGTATTTTGCTCCAGTTCGGTATGGCGGCGTTCAAGTCCAGCAGTGACATGCCCGCCATCGTACTGGTGATGTTGGCGGTGTACTTGCTGGGCAAGCGTTTCTTGCCGCGTTACGCGATTGTGCTGGTGGCCTTGTCCGGATTTGTAATGGCCATGGCCAGCGGCCAAGTGCATATGGAAGCGTTCCAGCTGGAGCTGGCCCGCCCGGTGTGGGTGACTCCGGAATTCAATATCGCGACCTTGTTGAGCCTGACTTTGCCCTTGGTGCTGGTCAGTTTGACGGGACAGTATCTGCCCGGCATGGCGGTCTTGCAGTTGGCGGGTTACCCCACGCCATCGCGCCCCGTGCTGGCTGGCACCGGCTTGGCCTCGATGCTGGTGGCCTGTTTTGGTGGCATCACCATTGTGCTGTCTTCCATTACCGCCGCCTTGTGTACGGGCAAGGATGCTCATCCTGACCCGGACAAGCGTTATGTGGCCGGTATTGCCAATGGCGTGTTTTATCTTTTGGGCGGCACTTTTGCCGGCTCGATTGTGTATTTGTTTACCGCTTTGCCCGCCTCCTTGATTGCCGCCCTGGCGGGTCTGGCTTTGATAGGGGCCATCGTGGCCAATGTGCGGGTGATGGTCAGTGAAAGCGGCTATATCGAGCCGTCTGTCATCACATTTCTAACTACCGCATCAGGTATGAGCTTGTTTGGATTGGGCGCCGCATTTTGGGGCGTGGTGTTTGGCTTGGTGGCTTATCGCCTGCTTGGGTCCAAACATAAGTGAAAAAAGGAAGAGACTATGAATCAGTTGGCACTATCCCTTGATCAAGTATTGGAGCCTGTGTTGGCCGTGTTGCCACAGCGCCGCTGGGATCTGGATCGTTTGCGCGTTCTCTTGCAATTGAACGTGCCGCCAACGGTGACCGTAGTCGGTAAATACAATCACGGTAAAAGTCGTCTGCTCAATGAGTTGATGGGCAGTGATGTGTTCAATGTGGCTGACCGCCGTGAAACTGTCGCGCTGGCCGAGCACGTGCATGAAGGTGTGCGCTGGCTGGATGCGCCGGGCCTGTATGCAGACGTGGCCTTGCAGGATGATGCCCTGGCACGTGAAGCCATGGGCTTGCAGGCGGATATTCGCCTGTTCGTCCACGCTGCCAAAGAAGGTGAGCTGGATGCCTTGGAAAGCAATTTGCTGCAAGAGTTGGCTGCAGATCATCAGCGTTCGCAGCGTCAGAACCTGATGGTCATCAGCCAGATTGACCAGTTGGCCGATGACGAGCAGCAAGAGAAAGTGCTGGGCGCGATTCAGCAGCAGTGTGCCGGTGTGACGTTGCATCCGGTGTCCAGCACCCGCTATCGCCAGGGTCGTGAAGGTGGAAAGCAGCGCATGCTGGAGAAAAGCGGAATCCCGGCTTTGCAGGCTTCTTTGGAAGCTGCCTTGAAGCGTGTGCCGCAAGCCCGCGAGTTCGAACGTGAAGCCTTGCTGACCGAGCTGACGCAAGAGTTGAACGCCTTGCAGCAATCGCAAGAGCAAAGCCTGCACAGCCTGCAGCAGACGCAAAAGCAGCAGCATATTGATTTTGTGGAAGGTCTGCGCAAGATTCTGGAAGGCATAGCAAAGGATCTGGAGCCTGTGGTCAATGCTCCCGGTGTGGATCATTCCCTGGTGCCGGATACCTTCGAGTTTGGTTTCAAGATGACGGCAGGCAAGCAAGAGCGTGCCCGTTTGCAGATTGCCTATTCGCGTGCGTGTATTGCGATCAATGGTCACCTGGTGGAGTACGGTGCTGTAGGCTTGCCAGCGGCGCAACGTACCTCGGTGCGCAGCATGGATACCGTCATGATTGCGGTGATGGGCGTGTCGGTGAAGTACCGTGCTGACTTGCGCCGCATCTTCTGCGAGCAGGCCGGACGTGACAAGCTGGTTCAGGACTTCACCCATTATTTTGAAGTCTCGGATGGCCGTGTGGCTTTGGAAAAGCAGATCGAAACGACTGAAAACCAGCTTGAGCAAACGCGCCAGGCGTTGGAAGGTCTGTCCACATTGGAGCATGCGTAATGTCGGTGGAAAGCACGTTTATCAAGGCGGT
Organism: Alcaligenes sp. 13f; assembly: GCF_020496585.1. Taxonomy (NCBI): domain Bacteria; kingdom Pseudomonadati; phylum Pseudomonadota; class Betaproteobacteria; order Burkholderiales; family Alcaligenaceae; genus Alcaligenes; species Alcaligenes sp. 13f. Next base: position 121,306 of record NZ_JAHKKC010000007.1, on the reverse strand, counting down.
TGCGGAGCTCAATCCTGCCAGTCAGGATATGCAGCCCGCTATTGCCAGGATGGAGCAGTGGCTGGCGGATTTGGGCCAGACGACCGTGGCGCAATCCTTGTCCGGCACGGCTTTGGTCGAGCAGGGCGTATTGGCGCAAAGTGCTCAACAAGTGAATCAACAGTTGCAAGCACAAAGAGAAGCCTGGGCGGCGTCCTGGTCTGCATTGGCACCGGCACAGGAATTGGCGGACCGTTTCCGCGATCGCATCATGCTGCTGGTGTTTGGCTCCTTTAATGCTGGTAAAAGCTCCTTGTGCAATTTCCTGGCGGATCGTTTTCGTCGTCAGGGTCATAGCGTGGATTTCTTCCGTCTTGCCGATGGGCAGATGCAGCCCATGCCTGAGGGTTTTCAGGAAGGCGCAACGGAAACCACGGTTGCCTTGCAAGGTGTGTGTCTGGGCGAGAAGCTGGTCTTGCTGGATACCCCCGGTTTGCACTCGGCCAATGCGCATAACGCTGCTTTGACGCAGCAGTTTCTGGAAAGTACGGATGCGCTCTTGTGGCTGAGCAGCTCCAGCGCACCGGGGCAGGTTCAGGAACTGGGCGATTTGCTGGTGGAACTGCGCCGCAACAAACCCTTGTTGCCGGTAATTACCCGCAGCGATCGCATCGAGGAAGATGAGATCGACGACGAGATCGTCAAAGTGCTTTGCAACAAGACAGCCGATAACCGCCAGTTGCAGGAAGAGGACGTGATGACGCGGGCAGCGCAGGCCCTGAACCATTGGGGCCTGAGCAGTGAGTTGCTCAAACCGGCCGTGTCTCTGTCCGTGCATATGGCGCGCAGTCAGCACGATGAAGAGCAGGGCTTGGAGCAAGCGGGTTTCGAGCGCTTGTATCTGGCGGTGCAAAACTTGCTGAAACCTGCCTTGGCGTACAAGCAGCGCAAACCTGCCGAGCTGAAACTGCACCATATTGAAGAGGCAATCCTGAGTCCTTTAACGCAAACGCTGGAGCAGGCCGCTGCTCAATTGCGTCAGCGTATTGAAGAACAAACAGTAGTCTTGCAAGGCGCTGTCCAGGCTTTGACCGAAGGCACGTGGCGGCGAGTCGTGCCCCAATTGCCCGAGGTGCTGGAAAAGCATGCTGCTCAGCAAGATGTTGCCGCTGTGCGTACCGAGCTTGGCCAGAACATAGGCAAGGCATTTGCAGAGCTCAGCCAGACGGTTCTGGCGAATTTCCAGCTGACTCAACCAGACTTGTCGACACTGAATCTGCCTGCACATATTGGCTATGAAGTGTTCCAGGAGCAGGGGGAAGGGCAAGCGCCGCTGATCGACTACAACCGCCTGTACATGAGCTTGAATGACGTGGTGATGAATGGCGCTCAGGAACTGGCGGAACAGGTAGTGGAGCAGGCTGAACAAAGCCTGGAACAGCTCAAGCAGGAGTTGATTGAATTGGAAAATGCCGTGGCTGATCAGGCCCAGGCTTTGGAGGCAATCAAGCATCAATTGCACGCTGCGTGAGGCAGTATTAATTCGGTTTTGCATTGCCATGCAAAACACAGAAAACCGGCTGGATAGCGGTCAACCCCCAAGCTGATTTCATGGATTGTGGCTTATTTGTTGAAATGCTAATGAGAATTGTTAGCATTTCGATATTTATGTTTTAAATCGAAGATGAAGTCGCTATGATGGTTTGTACAGCATCCATGCCTTAGCCAAGAGCCGTTTTACGGCTCTTGGCGTCTGTAGTAGGCAAACCTGGATTGCGTAATTTTCTGGGGGCGCATGGCTATGAAACCGAAAACAAGCCACTACTTTTTACCCAATAAGGGAACCTCGCCTAACTGGCGCCAACACCTGCGCCTGTGGGTTGGACTGATCATTTCCATGGGCGGCGTCTGGGCGCTCTGTCATCAATTCTGGCTGTATGCACAAGATCACCCGGTGGTCTTGCAGGCCCTGGTAGGCGGCTCCATTGCTGCGTTGGCCACGGCACTGGGGACTGTGCCCGTCATGTTTTCTCAAACCATGTCGCAGCGTACGCAAGATACGCTGTATGGCTTTGGGGCGGGGGTGATGCTGGCTGCTTGTGCCTTCTCGCTGGTTCTGCCGGGTCTGGAAGCAGCAGAGAAGCAGCAGGTGTTTGGCGGTGGTGCTTGGGGGGCGGGTTCCGCCGTGGGCCTGTCCATCTTGTTGGGTGCCGCAGCCTTGATGCTGCTTGATCGCATCCTGCCACACGAGCACTTCATCAAAGGGCGCGAAGGCCCTGGCAGCGCTTCGTCCACCAAGCTGCGTCGCACCTGGCTGTTTGTGATCGCCATTACGCTGCACAACTTCCCGGAAGGTCTGGCCATTGGCGTGGGCTATGTGGGCAATGAAGGGGTGCGTGCCAATGCGTTGGCTACGGGTATTGCCATTCAGGACGTGCCTGAGGGCTTAGTGGTGGCACTGGCCTTGCTGGCTGCCGGTTACAGCCGTACTTTCTCCGTCGTTTTGGGCATGGCCAGTGGCTTGGTTGAGCCGGTCGGGGCGGTGCTGGGTGCGGTGGCCGTCAGCAGCTCGCTGGTGCTTCTGCCTTTTGGTCTGGGCTTTGCAGCGGGTGCCATGCTGTTTGTCATCAGCCACGAGATCATTCCCGAATCGCACCGGCAAGGACATGAAACCTTTGCAACCGGCGGTTTGATGATCGGTTTTGTCTTGATGATGTTGCTGGATACGGCCTTGGGATAAGTAGGTCCACGCGGAGAAATAGCCTGAACAAGCTTGTCTTGTTTCAGGCTATTTTTTTGGCTTTGGCTTTGGCTTTGGCTTTGGCTTTGGCTTTGGCTTTGGCTTTGGCTTTGGCTTTGGCTTTGGCTTTGGCTTTGGCTTTGGCTTTGGCTTTGGCTTTGGCTTTGGCTTTGGCTTTGGCTTTGGCTTTGGCTTTGGCTTTGGCTTTAGATCCGCGCATGAATGCCTGGCAAGATTGTTCCCGACAAGGTTTTTGCTTTATTTCTGCTGAACCCTGCATGGTCACGGCGCAGCAAGCAGCCCAAACATCAGTTAATAAAGACCTATACTAAGGCGCCTGTTTGGGGCAGCCCCGAACTTATTTTTTTATCCCGCCTCGGCAAAGCATCTTGTATCTGTCCAGGCGCTTCTTTAGCAGTGATTTCCAGCATGCTACGCATAGACAATCTCAGTAAAAACTATGGCGACTACCTCGTTTTCAAGGGGCTGACTCATACATTTCAGCCTGGCTGCGTGGCGCTCTGTGAAGAAGACAGTACCGGCAAATCTACCTTGCTGAACATCATTGCAGGCTTGCTCGAACCGGATGCGGGGGAAGTGTGGATAGACGGGCACTCGCTGATGCAAACGCCCCGACAAGCTCGCGCTCGTATGGCTTATGTACCCGACAACTGCATGCTGTTTCCGTCCCAGACAGGCCGCGAACTGCTGGAACAAATCGCCGCAGAAAAGAACACCCATGTGGATGACAATGCGCTGGATCTGGCCTGCCGATTAGGGCTGGAGCCACACTTGGACAAGCGCTTTGAGCAGATGTCGACAGGCACGCGCCGCAAGGTATTTCTGACGGCGGCGGCCTTGGGTGACCCGGCAGTGATCATTGCCGATGGCCCCAGCAATGGCCTGGATACGCAGGCTCGTGCCGCTTTGGCGGAGCAGTTCCAGATCTGGTCGCAAGACCGTGTTGTGTTGTTCGCCAGCTACGATGCCGAGTTGGTTGAGGCTTGCGGAGCAGAAATAATCAATATTGCCGAGCTGGTTTAGATCTTGGGGGGGCCGTCAGCCCATAAATTCGGCAATCCTACGGATTCTTTCCGCCGTTCAGATCCCTACTATGGTTCTGCCAGACAAACCAAAAGAAAGGAGACGACATGGCAACAGGATATATTTGGAACACTCTTTACGGCTGGGTAGATACGGGGACGGGCAGTCTTGCCTCGGCCAATCTGGGGGCCCGTTTACAACCGATCAGCCACCACTTGGCCCATCCCGATACGAAGCGCCGCTTTCACGAGCTGGTTTGCGCCTCCGGGCAAATTGATCATCTGACTAGCATCCAGGCCAAGCCTGCACGCGACAAGGATATTTTGCGTGTGCATACGGCAGAGCATCTGGAAAACATGAAGCGTGTCAGTGCCTTGCCAACCGGCGGCGACACCGGCGACGGCATCACCACCATGGGTAATGGCGGCCTTGAAATTGCCATGCTTTCTGCCGGTGGCGCCATTGAGATGGTCAAGAAAGTGGTCAGTCGTGAAGTCAGTAATGGCTACGCACTGGTAAACCCACCCGGCCACCACGCACCCCGTGCTGGTGCGATGGGTTTTTGCATTTTTAATAACACCTCGGTGGCCGCGGCGTACGCTCGCGAAGAACTGGGCCTGGATCGTGTCGCGATTCTGGATTGGGACGTGCATCACGGTAATGGTACGCAGGATATCTGGTGGAATGACCCTTCGGTTCTGACCATTTCCCTTCACCAGCATCTATGCTTCCCGGCCAATAGCGGTTTCACGACTGAGCGCGGCGAGGGCGAAGGCTTGGGCTACAACCTGAATATCCCATTGCCTCCTGGCGGTGGGAATGCCGCCTACCTCTATGCCATGGAAAAAGTGGTACTGCCTGCGCTGCGCGCCTATAAACCGCAGCTGATTATCGTGGGCTCGGGCTTTGATGCCAGCATGATGGACCCGCTGGCACGCATGATGGTGACGGCTTCCGGTTTCCGTCAGATGGCACGTCAAATTATCGACTGCGCCGAGGAAGTGTGTGAAGGTCGTATCGCTTTTGTGCAGGAAGGGGGGTACAGCCCGCATTACTTGCCATTCTGCGGTCAGGCTGTCATCGAGGAGCTGACCGGTGTACGTACGCTGGCTGATCCTTACGCGGACTTTCTGGGCGGGATGGGCGGCGATACGCTACTGGATGCGGAACGTGCTTGCGTGGACGAAGCCGCAGGCTTGTTGAGCGGTCTACGCTAATACGCTGTGATGTTCATGGTTTGAACGCTACCCCGGACCTTGTCGTTTAATGGCAGAGTCCGGGCACGGCAGCCAGGATAGCACCATGCGCATCCGGCACATACCAGTGATTCAGAGCCGCTTTAACAGCGGCTTCTGTGCGTCTGGTAATGCCCAGCTTGCGCAGCAAGGACGTGACATGCGAATGCACAGTGCGTTCGCTTAAAAACAGACTGGCCGCAATTTCCCGGTCGGTATAGCCCGTTACCAGCCAGCCCAGTACTTGCATTTCCTTGGCACTGAGCGCGGCGGGCAAGGGAGCGGGGACCAGTCGAACCAGAACATCCCCCTTGGGAAAACGCTGTGCTTGCAGTCGATAGCTTCGTTTGCCTTCCAACCAGAACGCTTGCAAGGTTGAGGTCTCCTGGCCCATGAAGGACAAGGCTTTAGCCAGTGCGGGGCTGAATTGGGAGGCATTGGAGAGCATGTCTTCACGCATGATCAGGCTGCCTGCCTGTGGCACCAAATGCAAGACGATGCCGTTTTGCGCGACCATGTTTTGCATGGCCTCTTCCAGCAGGATTTTTGCGCCCAGCGCCAGCGTGCGGACGTGACGATTGAAGCTGCCGGCCTGTTGGGAAGAAAAGTGAATCATCCCCAGATAGGAATCCCCTCGCTGCAGTTCTACCGTCATGCCATCCTGAAATCCACCACGCAGCAGAGCATCGGTATAGATAGCAGTGCTGCGAAAAGGAGGGTCCATGGTGTCCGAGCACTCGGAAATGGAGGGGGGCAGCAAATCGTGGGGAGAGGCTTGCGCCGTAAATCCGGGTGGATAGATTTGCGGAAAGCCCGTCCCCAAGGCAGAGGCACAGTTCAGGTTATAGCCTTCACAATGCAATTCCAGATGCGTACGGCTTTGTGGTGCACAGCCCAGAAGCTGCACCGCATCGAAGTGAAACAGGGAACGTAGGGATTGGATACGATCGCAGAGACTCAACATGTGGGGGCCTGGGAATGTGTGTGGTAAGGGCGCTAACAATCAACATAGCGTTTGGTGATGCACAGCGCAATTGGGCCAAACCCAGGCGTGGATACTGGACTGTGTAGGGATGTGCCCCTAAAGCCAAAACCCTCCGAAACTGGAGGGTTGCTTGGAAAGGCGACAAGCTAAAGTGCTTGTTGCTACCTGTCTCCGAGTAAGGCGACAGGGTTTGACGGGGCGTAAAACCGCTTTATTTAACGGCTTCCAGGTATCTTCTCAGCACTTCGGGCCAATTAATCACATTGAAAAAGGCCGCAATGTATTCAGGCCGACGATTCTGATACTTCAGGTAGTAGGCGTGTTCCCACACGTCCAGGCCCAGTATGGGCGTGTTGCCGTGCATCAGCGGGCTGTCCTGATTGCCGGTGCTCTCTACTACCAGCTTCTTTTCCGGGGTGACACTGAGCCAAGCCCAGCCACTACCAAAACGTGAGATCGCCGCTTTGGTAAAGGCATCCTTGAATGTCTCGAAACCGCCCAGATCCCGGTCTATGGCATAAGCCAGATCGTTGGGAAGGGTGCTATCGGCATCGGGCGTCATGACGGTCCAAAACAAGCTGTGGTTGGCATGACCGCCACCATTGTTGCGCACGACATTGCGCAGGGATTCAGGCAAGGTGTCCAGCCCGGCTACCAGCTCATCAATAGGCGGGTAGGGCAAGTTGGCCGCTTCCAGTGCCGCATTCAGATTATTGATATAGGTCTGATGATGTTTGCTGTAGTGAATCTCCATGGTCTGGGTGTCGATATGCGGCTCCAGAGCATGGTAGGCATAAGGCAGGGCAGGTAAGGTGTAAGACAAGACGCACTCCTCGATAAACCCCAGGCCGGTGGCGCCTGGGGGACAGAATGAAACTAATGAGAAAAAGAGCGTTCCTGCGGGCTGACCGCCCCTAAGAACAGGGCAGAGCAGGTAGGGACATGATGGGGGTAGCGTCGCGCATAGCGGGCCAGTTCGGCATAAGTGCGGCGGCTGTGTTGCCAGGCAGCCATGCGCCAGTCATCCGCCAGACGGGTATTGGCAGCGGCGCAGCACAAGGTTTCATGAGCTGTGCACAGGTGCAGACCCTGTTCGTCACTTTGACCCAGTTGCTCGCAGGCATCGGCCAGATTCAAATGGGCAATGACCCAGGCGGCAATGGTGGCGTCGGCCCCTTCGCAAGAGCCAAACAGCAGCGGTTTCACATACGCACGAGCTTGCTGATAGTGCGTGATGGCATCGGTGTAATTGTGGGATTGAAAGGCCTGGTTGCCCTGTGTGATCAAATTGCGCCAAGAGGCCAGTTCGTCGCGTTGGGTAAGAGCGTGTTGGGACTGTTGGGCGAGTGTCTGCATGCATTGCTCCTGATAAAAGGTAGCGCATCAATAATGAAATTAATGATAATGATTTGCATTTATATTATCAAGGTAATCCCCAAAGCAAATCGTAAGCAGATCAAACGTCAGGCAAAAAAGGAGGGGGAGCACTTCTTAAAGCCAATATCAGTGCGGCTTTGCGGGCAGGGTGAGCGTGCTTAGGTGTATACCCTGTAGCGTGAAGACTCTTGCCTCAGATCAAGGCCAGGATGGCCGCCAGGCAAGAAAAAAGGCTGAAAGCCCGGGAGCTTTCAGCCTTGATATCAGCTTGTCTGAATGGTCTTAACGACGTTTTACCGACAGCTCATATTCCATATCCTGGTCGTAACTACCCAAGGACATGGCTTTGACTTCGTATTCGCCCGCTTCCAGCTGGACTTCCAGACGTGCGTTCATGTCGCCGCCGCTATCATCGTCTTCAGCAACGGTTTGACCGTCTTTACGCAGCACCAGGTAGGTATCGAAGATAGGCGAGGTCATGTCAATGACGTAGCTGCCAGGCTGACGTACGGTCAACTGGTAGCTGTCGCTGGTGATGCCTTGCAGCATCAGGGCCTGGCGAGGCTCACCCACACGGATGGTGCCGCCGCCGGCATTGGCAGGGACTTCATCGGCCGAGGCGGACAGGGCAAACAAGCCGGCCTGGTTGGAGCCAGAAATCTTCACCTGGTGTTCGCCTGCAGCCAGTACGCCGCGGACGCGTTGCTGGCCGGCTTCATCACCGTATTGGTTGGCACTGGTGGAATCCACTTCCATCGTGGCCTGGAAGCCCTGGGCATCCATTTGCACGGTGACCAGTTTGGGTTCGGACAAGGTGAAGCTGTAGGTTTGGGTTTCACCCGTGAACAGGCCGGTTTTGCCATCGCCGTCCAGAGTCAGGCTGTCGCCGTTTTTCAGCTCGATCTCGCCGGTCATCTCTTCGGGTTTGATCTGCAGCGAGAAGCCGCCCTGGAAGTTTTGCGAACCCATGGCCGAGCTGGCCTGCACAATGTATTCGCCCGCTTTCAGGTAAACCTGCAGACGTGCATCAGTGCCGCCACCGCTGTCATCATCCGAGGCCAGTTCCATGCCGCGACGGTCCATCAGCTTCAGATAGGCGTCCAGGCTGTTCTGCTCGGCCTTCATGGCAATGCTGTATAAGCCGTCTTTGTCGATATTCAGGCGGTAGCGCTTCTGGCCGCCCAATGCCCAGTCATGAATGGTCTGGTCTTGGGTCAGCGGGTCACCCGTGTAGGCTTTCAGAGTGTCGACGACGACCTGGAAAGGGCCGTAGGAGCTGGTGTTGAAACCGCTGACAACCACCTGGTAGGTGTCGTTGAAATCAGCCTTGAAGCCCAGTGTGGTGGCCTGGCCTTTGGTCTCGCTCTCGGGGCTGTCCTCGCAGCGCTGAGTACGTGTTACCAGCTCGCCGTTGCGCAGCACGCTGATTTGCGGACGCAAAGGGCCGCTAACGCTGATCTTGATGATCTGGCCAGCTTCAGCCTTCACATCAAACAAGCTGCTGCGTACGCCATCACTCAGGTTCAAAAAGCTTTTGCTGGTCAATTCGCCAGAGACAGATTGGCCCAATACCAGAGTTTGGGAAGCACCGATGGTGCTGGGGGCGCTGACCGGGCCGCTTGCCGGTACGGGTACGTTTTTGGCGTAATAAATAGCGCCACCGGCGCCGATGACGACGCCCAACAGGGCTGCAAATAGGGTAGTTGGCTTCATGATCTCTGAAGAGTAAAAGTAAGGCACCGATGAGCCGGCGGCCGTTAGCGGGCGATTGTACTGGAGCTGGGAGAGCCAGCGCACGCTATTGCAACAAGATACTACGGTAGAGGCGTGTATTCCGGTTTTATCGCTGGGGCGTGAATCAATAACTGGATTCGCTTGTTGGCCCCGCCTCGCCTTGGAAGCAAGGGCCGTTCTAGCGTACTTTGTTACGTTTTAAAAGCGTGATTGGGCTTCAAGGCTGCACATAGGGCTGGGTGATGAAGGCGGGGGCGTCGCTAAAAGACTGTCCTCCTCCCGGTGGTGGGGGCTGGGTCAGGGCAACTTGCACCCATTTGCCGTGTCGGCGCTCCAGCAGTCGATAGCGCTGCTCGGGACCGACCGGGCGGCTGGCCAGGTACAAGATGCCGTTCAGTCTGTACAAAGCGGGTTGAGAGGCAGATTGCCTGGCTACTTCCTGCTCCTGCCCTTGATCAAGCATCACAACCGCACCGCCGGGGTTTTTTTGAACCGCGACAATGACCTGTTCTTTCTCGTCCAGGCTCAGTGCGGGTGTTCCCACATAGTTCAAGCCCAGGTTTTGGGGGGCTGTCCAGCCTTGCTTGCCGCTTTGTGTCAGGCGCAGCAAATGCTGGCTTTGGCGGTCGCGCATGTAAAGCTCAATATGGCCTTGCGCATTCAGGATGGAGGCCAGCCCTCCGCTGATGGGGGGAGCAGGAATTGCTTGCCAGGGCCGCCATTGCGAGTCGCTTTGTTGATAGGTCTGAAAAAGCTGGCCCTGCAGATTGCTGGCGAATACATGGGCGTGCCCTTGCTGATCCAGGCTCAGAGTGGCGGGGTAGGCGGCCTGTTTCAATGCAGGCAGGGCTTTCCAGGCACTCCAGCCGTAGTCAGGCTGGCGCGCGGCGCTCCAATAAAAACGGCCATCGGTTCCCATGGCGATAGCCTGACTGTCACGGCGGCTGACCATGGGGGTGTGCAACATGCGAGGGCCGGGTATTCGTTGCCAGGCCAGCCAGTCATCCTCGTCAGCGGAGCGGCTGAACCAGACTTGCCCGGTGGCATCACGGGCAAACAGGCCGGGGCTGCCATCTGCGTATTGGAAAGCACTCAAGGTATCGGCTGTGCGTCCGCCCAAGGTCATCCAGCGTTGTTCTTGCACATCCCATTTATTGATGGCGTCGTTTTGTTCACCCGATGCGAAAAAGCTGAGCCTGCCTTCGCTGTCACTCAAGAGGCTGGCGGGGTAGTCCGCGCGGCTGGTGTAGTAACTGCGCTGTACCCATGCAGCGGCGGGGCCAGCGGGTTCTTGGCACACGGCGGGGCCTTTGCAGGCATGTTGATCATGCCAGGCGTAGCGCCGGAAAATCTCGGTTTTGCTGTGAATTTCATTCAAGGTCAGGTTGCGGGCCTGTTCTTGAATGGGGTAGTCCACATAGCCAATTTGCGCGTAATTGCCGGGGGCGGCCAGCATGGCTTCGCGAACCAGGCGGGCGCTGGCGATATGGTCCGGGTGTCCGTGTCCGGTACAACGCCAGCACAGCTGAGTGTAAGGCACGGGATTGGTGTCATCCAGATAGCGAACACTGGTGGGCTGATACAGCCGTATCAAGGCGGCCAGTGTTTGGACCAACTGCTCGCGGTTCAGTGTCTGTTGCGGGCTATCCAGAGTTTGTACGGTTTGACCAGGTACAGATTCTGCGCGGCTCAAGGGCGTCAGGCTTCCCCAGCCCGGGCCCAGCCAGGGATCTTGCAGGCGCAAATGGCTCAGTTGAATGCCCGGTCTGGCTTGCAAGCTGAACTGTGTGATTGACGCACTGCCGACCATCACGCGCGTCTGCTGCCATTCATTGACCAGCCCGGCCATATACGCATAGGCGGCGTGCACACCTTGTTCGCGACTGTACATATACTCCAGCCCGCCTTTGCGTTCACTGGCGGTCAGATACAGAACCTGCATGCAGGCACCGGCCTGGATATTGCTGGACAGGTCCGGGTTCATGAACAGCAGGTCGTCGTCCATATGGCCAACGACGACCAGGTCTCGACTGCCATGACAGGCATCGGTGGCCTGGGCAGAAAGCGGCAAGAGTAGAGCACACAGTCCGCCAAGCAGAGTGCGTTTCAGAAAGGAGCCAGTCAGACAGGCAAGAGGCATGGAGATACGAGCGCGGAATAAACAAGGATCAGAACGATCCGTCCCGCGTTGCCTGCAGAGGGTGCAAACAACGTGCCTGCTTAGTATAAGCAGGCACTGTCAGGCAGAAAATAAAGATAAGCGGCGCCAGGGATTTTGTTTTTAAAGTGTGGCGCCGACGCTGCGATCAGTTCAGTCTGGGGCGAATCAACATGGGCGCAAACTGATGCAGGTAATTGAGCATGGCCAGAATCCAGCACAGGCCAGCGGCATGCAACAAAGGCAGGCTCCAGCTGCTGGGAACCAGGGCCAGCAAGCGCAAGACACAGGCGGCAATCAGGAGTCCGTAGCCCAGCACTACTTTGGGCGTGGCACGCAGGGGGCGACCCAAATGGCCCAGAGCGGTACGGGTCAGCATGCCGATAATCATGACGCTAAAACCTGCCAAGCCCACAATATGTACCGGCCAGGCAGCGCGCAGAATCCAGCCTGCTTCGTAGGCGGCAGCACTTAACAAGCCTATAGCCAAACCGGCATAGCCCAGGTACAGAATCCACAACAGTGGCGTGTTGCGGCTGGCCCAGGGTTTCCAGCGTACCCACTGGAAGCAGGCGATCAAGCCCAATGCAGCCAGAACAATGGCCAAAGGCAAACGCCAGGGGCTCAGTGACAAGGCAATCGCGATAGCGCTCAAACCCATTTGCCAATGACCGCTACGAGTTTGCGCAGGCAAGCTCAAGCCCGGCAAGGCGCGCATGGCAAAAAAGGGAATGATGCGACGAGCAATCAGCAAGGTGATCAAGCCCATGGTCCAGAAGCCGCTGTAGAAGTAGGGCATGGGGTCTTGCCCTTGCATCAGGCTGTACATGAACAGGGCATGGCTAAGACCCAAAGCCAGCATGGCCAGAGGGATACCGTAATTGCGCTTGTTGCGAGCGATCAGAATCACGCGGGCCAGCTCAGCGGCGGCAATGGCGAAAAACAAGGCATCCAACACCAAGGCCGCGATCAAGCCGTTGGGAAGCAGCAGGCTGAAACGAGCCAGAATCCAGATCAGACACAAGGCGCCCAAAGACGGGCCGCGCAAGGTGGGCTGTCCTGTCCAGGTGGCACTGGCTGTCAGCAAAAATCCCACGGCAATCGTGCCGATAAACGCCCAGAGCATTTCATGGGCATGCCAGTACAGGGATGGAATGGCCGTATTGGACAGCCAGCCGGGTGTATAGAGCCAAAGCGCAATGCTGGCTGCACCCCACAGTGTGGCTAAAAGATAGAGAGGACGAAATCCCAGTTCCAGGAATGCGCGCCATTCGGGGCGGGTAGAGGCGGGGGAGGCAGTCAAAGGAGTCATGGCAGATCAGTTATAAGATGTATTTTAAATATATCTTAAAGGCCGAATAAAACATAGTCTCTTCAAGTGATGTTCGACCTTATTCTTTGTCGCTCATATCCAGGGTACTGTCTATCATTTTGCGCAGCAGATAGACGATGGCCACGCGTTCTGCGGGGTTCAGATTGCCCATGGTCAGTTCGCTGATGGTATGGGCGCGAGGGATGACACGATCGAGCAGGTTCAGCCCTTCCTGGGTCAGCTCCACAATGACCTTGCGTCTGTCGTCCTTGTCCGGTGCCAGTTCAATCAGGTTGCGTGATTTCAGGCGCTGAATAATGCCCCGTATGGTGGCCTGGTCGACCGCCGTCGCTTCGACCAGCTCGGTTTGCGAGCTGGGTCCATGGTCGCGCAGAGCGCAGAGCGTCACGAACTGAATCGCAGTTAGTTGGCTGTCGCCCACGTAATGCTGAAAGATGGCCGTATGCCGCTGGCCCGCCTTGCGCAGCAGGTGGCCGATTTGTTCGGTGACATCGTAGGACAAGGTTTGAGGCTCAGAAACGGGGGAGGTAGGCTGCATAGTCTTTCTGTCTTGTTGTGGAATGGGCAGGCCAGTTAAAGAACAACTGAGCAAGTATACCTTCCCGAGGACCGGTTCACGTCTGATCCAGATCAGTTATTTCGCGTTTAAAGCATCTGTTATTTCAGGGTGTGCACCGCAATAAATGAGTCTACACACTGTTAAATCGGAAAATTAAATAAATTTGAAGTCTAGATATTCAAGGCTCGTTTTTGTTTTTGATTTTTTAATTAACTTGTTGATATTGTTATTTTAATACCTTGTTTAAAGCTGCTTTATAGGCTGTTTAAATCCCCTTTGGATAGGTGTAAACCCTAGCTCAATCACCTGTTTTCATGCTTAAACTTAGTGTGTACACTACTAAAAAACATGTGGTGAGCACTTTTGATGAGTGCCGTGATTTGGAGCTAACGATGGAAAAAACAGTCAAGATTGCGATTGTAGGGGCCGGTCTTGGCGGAGCCGCTGCGGCGACTCTGTTGCAGCAAGCTGGCTTTGAGGTAGAAGTATTTGAGCAGGCGCCAGAATTCTCGCGTTTGGGTGCCGGTATCCACGTGGGCCCCAACGTGATGAAGATCTTCCGCCGCATGGGTCTGGAAAAAGCGCTGGACGATATGGGTTCGCACCCGGATTTCTGGTTCAGTCGTGATGGCGAAACGGGTGACTACCTGTCCCGTATCCCTTTGGGTGAATTTGCCAAGAAAGAATACGGTGCGTCGTACATCACCGTGCACCGTGGCGATATGCACGCTTTGCAAATTGACAGCATCAAGCCGGGCACCGTGCACTTTGGCAAGCGTTTGCAAAATCTGGTGGACCGTGGTGACGACGTTTTGCTGGAATTTGCTGATGGCACCAGCGTAACGGCTGACATTGTGATTGGTGCCGATGGCATCCACTCCAAGATCCGTGAAACCCTGCTGGGTGTAGAAGACCCGATTTACAGCGGCTGGGTGGCACACCGTGCCCTGATCCGTGGCGAAAACCTGGCCCGCTTTGCCGACGAGTTCGAGGACTGTGTGAAATGGTGGACAGACGACCGTCACATGATGGTGTACTACACCACTGGCAAACGTGATGAATACTATTTTGTGACTGGCGTGCCACATCCTGCCTGGGATTTTCAGGGTGCTTACGTAGACAGCTCGCAAGAAGAGATGCTGGCCGCATTTGAAGGCTATCATTCCACGGTTCAGAATCTGATCAAATCGACTGAAAGCATTACCAAGTGGCCATTGCGTAACCGTAATCCGTTGCCTTTGTGGAGCCGTGGTCGTTTGGTCATGTTGGGCGATGCATGTCACCCCATGAAGCCTCACATGGCTCAAGGTGCTTGCATGGCGATTGAAGATGCCGCCATGTTGACGCGCTGCTTGCAAGAGACCGGCTTGTCGGATTTCCGTACGGCTTTCGATCTGTACGAGCTCAACCGCAAAGAGCGTGCGACTCGAGTTCAGTCTGTCTCCAACGCCAATACCTTCTTGCGCACGCAAGAAGATCCGGCCTGGGTTTACGGCTACGACCTGTACGGTCAGGACCTGAAGTCCAGCTAAGCAGTGCACGGTGCTGAGTCCGGGAGCGATCCGGGCTCAGCGCATCAATCTGATCGGGTCCCGCTGTGTCTGACCTGTCTCTATAGATAGAGCAGGCATGTCCAGCAGGGAGTCACCGTTGATACATCATTCTTCATCTGTAAACGGTCTGCAGCCCAATGGGGGGAATGCGGACGCGTTCAGGGCCCTGCTGTGTTCTGTCAGGCGCTGTTCTTAGGCAGTTTTCTGGTTCACCAGGCATACCAATAATTATCTGGAGATATACAAGGTGCATTCATCCATCCAAAGTCCCACGGCTGTGCCTGCAGGTCGGGACGGAAACGGAGATCTCTATAAGAAGATCGTCTGGCGTCTGATCCCCTTTCTGTGCTTTTGTTATTTGGCTGCTTATCTGGACCGCATCAACGTGGGTTTTGCCAAGCTGCAGATGCTCGATCATTTGCAGTGGAGTGAAACGGCCTACGGTCTGGGTGCTGGCCTGTTCTTTCTGGGCTACATCCTGTTTGAGGTACCTAGCAACCTGATTCTGGAACGTGTGGGTGCCAAGCTGTGGATTGCCCGCATCATGATCACCTGGGGTCTGCTCTCTGGCTTGACCATGTTTGTCACCTCGCCGACGCAGTTCTACATTCTGCGTTTTGTGCTGGGTGCGGCAGAAGCCGGTTTCCTGCCAGGTGTGTTGTATTACCTGACCCTTTGGTTTCCTACGTACCGACGCGGCAAGATCATTGCCTTGTTCATGATTGGCCTGCCTTTGTCCAGCGTGATTGGTGGTCCTTTGTCCGGCTGGATTATTGGTCACTTTGATCACATGAACGGTTGGCGTGGTTGGCAGTGGCTGTTCCTTTTGGAGGCGATTCCTAGCGTGCTGCTCGGTTTCCTGACTTTCTGGGCCTTGCCAAACAACTATCAGTCTGCGAAATGGCTGAGTAATGATGAAAAATCTCGTCTGGCTGCTGACCTGGCTGCCGACGATGCCGAAGGCAAGGGCGTCAAGCACAGCTTTAAAGATGGTTTCTTCAACCTGAAAGTGTGGATGCTGGGCGGGATCGACTTCTCCATTCTATTGGGTACCTACTCCATCAGCTTCTGGATGCCGTCCTTTATCCGTGCGGCAGGTGTGCAGGATCCTTTCCAGATTGGCTTGATGACGGCGATTCCATCGCTGGCCGGTGTGGTGGGCATGCTGATGATTGGTGCCAGCTCGGACCGTTGCCGTGAACGCCGTTGGCACTTGATCGTGCCGCTGACTATCGGTGCGGTTGCGCTGGTTGCCAGTACCTTTGTGGCTCATCATGCCTGGTTGACCGTTCTGGCCTTTACCGTGGCTTCGGCTGTGATTATGGGTGCTGTGCCTGTGTTCTTCAGCTTGCCAGCGACGTTCCTGAAAGGCACTGCCGCAGCGACCGGTTTTGCTCTGGCATGTTCCTTGGCTAATATCGCCGGTCTGGTCAGCAACTCCCTGATTGGTTGGGTGACCGACCTGACAGGCTCGGGCAGCGCCGCTTTGTGGCTGTTTGCCGGTAGCTTGATGGTGAGCTGCTTGTTGGCATTCGCCTTGCCAGCCAAACAGGTGAACCGCTAAGTCTCCGTTCACTCCTGTTGTCTGAAACACAAAAAACATACCCGGCTGTTCGCCGGGTATGTTTTTTTATGGTTGCGGCGTCTTGGGTACGCCGCTTTGCCGAATCAGGGTAGTAGGCTTGTGGCCGGGTACCGATCAGATTCAGGCAGTAACTTTGCTGCCTTGCTGTAACCAGGCTTGCAAATCAACGGTCTCGTACAGAACCTGTGCGCTGAGCACGCGCAAGCCATGCGGTCCGCTATCCAGGATGCGGTGTTCGCCTTTGGCTTGTTGCAGTTCCAGCTCGCTGTCAGGCAGCGTCATCAGGTGGCGAGCCACGGTAATCAGCTGCTCGGGCGGGCAGCAGGGGCTGGACTCAAAGTGTCCGATTTCTTTACCGTTTTGGCGGATGATCAGGCGTAGTGGATTCATGATGTTGTTGCCGTATCGGAGACGGGCCAGTAAAAGTTATTGGGCGTGGCGCGTGCACCAAAAATGGCTTGTCCAACGCGCACAATCGTGGAGCCTTCGGAAATAGCGACTTCATAGTCACCCGACATACCCATGGACAGCTCACGGATGTTTTCCGCGTGGGCAATGTCATTGCGCAATTGATCGCGCAAATTGCGCAGCAGGGCAAAACAAGGCCGTACCCGTTCCGGGTCAGCGTCCATCAAGGCCAAGGTCATCAGGCCTTTGACTTTCAAAGCAGAAAACTGTGGTAATTCGCGCACAAAAGCATGGACTTCTTCCGGGGGTAAACCGAACTTGCTGTCCTCGTTGGAGGTGTTTACCTGCACGAAAACGTCCAGACTGCGGCCTTCAATTTGCAAGCGGCGGTCCAGGGCTTCTGCGGTCTTGAGCTTGTCCAGTGCATGAAATTCAGAAGCAAAGCGTGCAACGGACTTGGCTTTATTGCTTTGCAGGTGTCCAATAACAGCCCATTCCAAATCCGGTAGTTCTTCGCGCAGGGCTTCGTACTTGCCTTCGGCCTCTTGCACCTTGTTCTCGCCCAGCAGGCGACAACCGGCCTGATAAGCCAGGCGGATGCGGTCAATTCCGAAGGTTTTGCTGACGGTGAGCAAACGTACATCGCCAGCGGCACGCCCGTAGCGCACGCAGGCGGCATCAATTCTTTGTTGTACCAGGGCAATGCGTTCCCGAAATGCCTCTACACTGGTGGAGGTGGGATAATGCTCGGTGTGAAGTAGATCAGGGGCGGATTCGGACATGGCGCACCAGTAAGGAAGAAAAAAAAGATAAACTCGACCCTGCGGGTCGCGCATAAACTATTATGTCATAGGTCAAAATGAATATCCAGGGAAGCAATGCGAAGGAACTTTTCGATGATATCCGACAGCAAGTGGCACTGGGGCGAATCGCTCCGGGCCAGATTTTGCCGCCGGTACGCGAACTGGCTCAAACACTGGGCTTGAACCGCAATACGGTTGCCCTGGCATACAAGCGCCTGGTCTCCGCCGGGGTGGCCGATGCACAAGGCCGTCGCGGTACACGGATTCGTGAAGCGATCCGGGAGCTGGCGCGGGAAGGGCATGGGGCCAGCTCGGCCTTGCAGGATCTGGCCAGTGGCAATCCGGCGCCGGGCTATTTGCCTGCACCTACCCAATTGATAGCTGGGGTGCGCGGTCAAACCCAGGCTTTGTACGGCGCCGACCCGTTGGTGCCCGAATTGCGCGCCGTATGTCAGCAGGTGTTCCATAAAGACACCCCCCCCGATACCGATTACCACGTCAGTTACGGCGCAGTCGACGCGATCGAGCGCTTGCTGCAAGCCTTTTTGCTGGCGGGCGATAAGGTCGGGATTGAAGATCCCGGCTACCTGAACAGCATCAACTCCGTGCATACGCTGGGCTACAAGCCAGTGGGTATTGCTGTTGATAGCGAAGGGATTGTGCCGGCCTCGCTGGAGGCGGCTTTGGAAGATGGTCTGCGCGCCTTGATTCTGACCCCGCGTGCGCACAACCCTACGGGATGTTCGCTAAGCCGTGCCCGTGCCAAGCAGATCGAGCAAATTCTGAAGCAGTATCCCGAATTGTTGCTGATGATTGATGACCACTTCTGGATGCTGGCCAGCAGCCCTTATCGAAATGTGATTCCTGCCGATCATTTGCGCTGGGCCTTGATCCGTTCCGTGTCCAAGGGCCTGGGCCCGGATTTGCGCGTGGCTCTGGTCGCGTCAGACCTGCAAACCAGCGAGCGCTTGTCGCAACGTCTGGCTTCGGGGGCTCAGTGGGTCAGCCACCTGTTGCAGCAAATGGTGGTTCATGGGCTGACCGATGCCGACATCAAGGCGCAGACTCGTGTTGCACAAGCCGCTTACGTACAGGCTCGCATCGATCTGATGCAAGCCCTGAAAAAGCAGGGCATTCCTTTTTGGGATAGCGAGGAAGGCTTCAATCTGTGGATTCCGCTGGATCGGGAAGCCGAGCCGGTACTGGCAGGCTTAGCCGCACGTGGCTGGCTGGTTCGATCCGGCCAAGTCTTTGGGGTGAGCAACCCCGCTCAAGGCTTGCGTGTCAGTTTTGCGAATCTGAATGCCAAAGACGCTCAACGCTTTGCAACCGATTTAGCTCAAGTTCTGCAAGAACGCTATTAGTCACTATCTTGCTGCTTCTAGCGGAGGAGCAAGATAGTGAACTCTCTTACGCGCCCATCCAGATAGTTAATAGGGGCGCTATTTTTATGGGCGCGAGATGCTTATTTGGCGGGACGATTGCTGATCCACTGCACCGCCAGCACACTGCCCATCACCAGAATAATGCCCAGCAGGCTGGAGCCTGTCATGGCCTGACCCAAAATCAGCCACCCCAGAATTACAGCGGTCAAAGGGCTAAGCAGACCCAGCGAAGACACGGCCACAGAGGGTAAAACGGCAATCCCGCGGAACCACAGGGTATAGGCCAGGAGTGCACCGACCAGACACAGGTAGAGATAGCCACCGATTTGCACGCCGCTCAAGGAACTGTCCAGCGGTGGGTCCAGCCACAAGGCCAGAGGGGCCAGCATCAGTCCACCCAGCATCAACTGCCAGGCCGTGAAGGCCAGAATGGGCATGCCACTGCGCCAGCGATGCGACAGGTACGTGCCCAAGGCCATGCATAGGGCCCCGACAATGGCCGCGACCATGCCCCAGGTATCCCATTGGCTCTCTGGCGATAGCAGCAAAATACCCATGCCGATAATACCGATCACGCAGGCGACCAGTGCCATGGTCACCGGACGTTTGCCTTCCAAAGCCCAGGCCAGGCCAATCACCACCAAGGGTTGAGCCGCACCCACAACGGCAGCCAATCCACCCGGCAGGCGGTAGGCCGCAACGAATAGCAAGGCTTGAAATGCCCCGATGTTCAAGGCTGCCAGAATCAGGGTCTTGCCCCAGTCGCCTGGGGCGGGCATGCGTCGGCTCCACAAGAGCAGCATCACGCCAGCGGGAAAGCAGCGCAAAAAGGCCGCGATAAAAGGGCGGTCGGGGGGCAGAATTTCTGTGGTCACAATGTAAGTGGAACCCCAGATGGCGGGGCCTAGTGCGGTCAAGGCCGTCACCAGCCAAAGAGAAAGTCGGTTCATGATGAAAGTATCTTGATGTCGAGATAAATGCCAGTGTAGGGATGATTTATCTTAATATCAAGATAAATATCGAAATCGAGAAATCATGAGCGAAGAACACGACGCGGTAGACCTGATCATTAATCAATGGCGCGAGCAGCGGCCAGACTTGCAGAACCTGGACGCCATGGCCTTGCTGGGCCGCATGACACGCTGCTTTCAACTGGTCCAAAAACAAATGAGCGAGAACTTCAGGCGTCACGGCCTGCAGCTGGGCGAGTTTGATGTACTGGCCAGTCTGCGCCGTTCCGGCCCGCCGTATACCTTGGCGCCTACCGCCTTGTTTTCCACCTTGATGGTTAGCTCCGGCACCATGACGCATCGCTTGCAGGGCCTGGAAAAGCAGGGCTTGATCGAACGCATTGCTGACCCGGAAGACGCGCGCCGTATTCTGGTGCGTTTGAGCCCTGCGGGTCTGGCCTGTGTGGATGCGGTCGTGGTGGATCATTTGGCCAATGAAGAAAATTTGTTGGAAGGGCTGGATGCCACGCAGCGCCAGAACCTGAATACCTTGTTACGGGACTGGATGCGCTTGTTGGAGTCGCGCCCGGCTTGAAGGAGTGCTAAAGTAGCTGGATATATACACAGCCTGCTTATGATTCCGCCCGAGCTTCCTCCTTTTTATTATCTGCACAATTTCCACCAGGTTTTGCAGTGGGTACAGCACGCCAGTTCCGACCTGCTGGAGCCTGAACACGTCCAATGTGGCCATCGTTTTGGACATGCTTCCCAGCCTGCGCAAGCCTTGCTGGTACGCTTGCTGATGCGTAAAGGCCCGGTGTTCCGTATCGACAAGCTGCGTTATGCCGAGATCGAAAATCTGGAAGAGGCCGTGCAAGAGCTGGCGGCCTGCGAGCTGATAGAAACCGATCCTGAGCTTGATCTGGAAACGTTGTTTGCTGTCCATACCGTTCCCGAGCTGCGCCGCTTGTTCAGTGAGCTGCCAGCCACCGGGCGCAAGTCAGACTATCTGAAATGGATTGGCCAGACGCAGGGTGAACAGGCCCGGCCTTTTACGCAGTGGTGTGCAGATCCCGGCCTGCAAGCTCCGACGCTTCGTCTCTCACCACAAGTCATGCATTGGGCGCAGCGTTTGCAGCTGCTGTTTTTTGGCAATCATTACCAGGACTGGTCCGAGTTCGTGCTCAGCGATCTTGGCTTGTATAGATACGAAACTGTGATTCTGGATCAGTCTAGTCGGGCGTTTCGACATAATGAGGACGTGCGCCTGTATGAAACCCTGTCCGAGCTGCGTGATGCGCAAGATGAGGCCGATCCAGATCTGTGGGCCCAACGCTTTGCCGCTGTTCAGGCTGTTGAGACCGACAGTGATTGGCTTCAACGACGCAAGGCAAAAACCCTGTTTCAGCTAGGCCAGCAAGCCGAGCGCCAACATTGGTGGCCTTTGGCCGAGCAGGCCTATGGGCAGACTAACTGGCCGGGCGCCCGTTACCGTCAATTGCGGGTGCTGGAGCGTCAGGACAAGCATCAAGGGGCCTGGCCCTTGTTTTGTCAGGCGTGGGAGCAGCCCGAAAATGAGAGTGAAACCCAGAAGCTGCTGCGTATGCTGCCCCGGCTGCGTCGCAAACTGGCGGTAGAAGCTCCGCCCAGCTCGCCATCCACTAAGCCCACAAGCCGTACGCAGCGTAGTGATCTGGTTTTGTTTGATGACGGCAATCGGGTCGAGTCCCAGGTGCTGGCCCATTGGGATAGTCCCTTGGCTCCGGTTTTTTACGTAGAAAACGCCTTGTTTCCGGCCTTATTGGGATTGTTGAGCTGGGATGCCATTTTCGCTCCCTTGCCCGGTGCATTTTTTCACCCTTATCAAGCCTGTCCGGCCGATTGGGGTAACCCGGACTTTGTGTCGCGCAGGCAAAACTTGTTTGATCAATCTTTAAGTGTGCTGGATGGCGCAGACTATAAAACCGTGATCTGGCAACGCTGGCAGGAAAAGCGCGGCGTGCAGTGCCCCTTGCTGATCTGGCCTGCCCTGAACGAATCCTTGATCGAACAGGCCTTGCATTGCATCCCCGCCCAGCATTTGCAGCTGGTGTTCAAGCGTATCTTGCAGGATTGGCGGGACAACCGTTCCGGTTTGCCGGATTTGGTGCGCTTCATGCCCGCCCAGCAAAGCTATGAATTGATTGAGGTAAAAGGCCCCGGAGACCGCTTGCAAGACAACCAGCGGCGTTGGTTAAGTTATTTCGAGCAACATGCCATCCCTGCGCGTGTCTGCTATGTGACCCGGCCTGAATCGCCATGAAAGCCTGGACGATAGGTGTACGAGCCTTATGCGAATTTACTGCACGTAGCGGGGATCTGGACCTGCGCTTTACGCCTGCGGCCACAGCACAGGAAGGTATCCTTGGCCACCAGCAGCTAAAGCTGCGTCGCCCCGAGCACTATGAAGCCGAAGTGCCCCTGTCGTACGAGATGGAAGGACTGCTGGTGCGTGGTCGAGCCGATGGGTTTGATCCTGTCAGCAACTGCCTGGAGGAACTGAAAACCTATCGTGGGGCCTTTGATGCTATCCCCGAGCACCATAGACGTCTGCATCAGGCACAAGCCAAGGTCTATGCCGCCATCTTGTGCCAGGAGCGTGATTTGCCGGGGATGACGGTTAGCGTGGTGTATTACCACGTGGACAAGCATAAAGAGACCAGCATCTCCGAGTATCTGGAGCGCGCAGCGCTGTGGGCCTTTTTCGAGGAGCAATGCCGCGCTTATGTAGAGTGGGGGCGGCAGGAGCAAAAACACAGGCTGGCGCGCGATCAAGCTTGTACAGCGTTGCAGTTTCCCTATGAACAATTTCGTGCCGGTCAGCGACAGCTAGCCGTGGCCGCGTTCCGGGCCCAACGTGACGCACAGTGCCTCTTAGCCCAAGCGCCCACCGGTATTGGCAAAACCTTGGCCGTCGTATTTCCAGGCCTGAAGGCCATGCCAGAGGCGGGTTTGGACAAGCTGTTTTATCTGACGGCCAAGAACTCCGGTCGGCAAATGGCGCTGGACGCCTTGCAGCGCTTAAGCCCGGAAGGCGAGGGTGCGTGGCGGGTGCTGGAAATGGTGGCCCGTGACAAGCAGTGCCCCAACCCGGATAAAGCCTGCCATGGTCAGTCCTGTCCCTTGGCAGAAGGCTTTTATGATCGCCTTCCGGCTGCTCGTCAGCAAGCTCTGGAACAACCCATGCTGACTAGCCAGCGCTTGCAGCAAGTGGCTAGCGAGCATCAGGTCTGCCCCTATTATTTGAGCCAGGAAATGCTGCGTTGGGCAGACGCTATTGTGGGCGACTACAACTACTTTTTCGACACGCATGCGGTGCTGTATAGCCAGACCCTGGCCCAGCAATGGCGCAGCGCTGTTCTGGTGGACGAGGCTCACAATCTGGTTGAACGAGCCCGTTCCATGTATTCCGCGTCTTTCTCGCAAGTGCAGTTGCGCATGGCGCGTAAAGCCTCGCCTTCGGCCTTGAAGCGTCATTTCGCCCCCTTGACTCGCTTGATGGAGGACTTGATACCCGAGGAAGGCGGCGACCAATGGGGGCTGGAAAAGATCCCGGAGGATCTGCTGGAGCAGTGCGACTATCTGGCGGCCCGTTTAGGGGCTTATGTGGCCGAGAATCCCATGCCGCAAGACAGCCCCTTGCTGCAGTTCTATTTCGAGCTGCTGTACTTTGTGGACCTGGCCGGCCAGTTCGGCTCGCATTCCTTATTCGATATTTTGGCGCAGCGCGATGGCGTGCTCCTGAACTTGCGCAATATCGTGCCTGCTCCGTTTCTGGCCGAACGCTATGGCGATGCGCACGGTGTGGTGCTGTTCTCCGGCACCATGAACCCTTCGCAGTTTTATCGTGATGTCTTGGGTCTGCCGCCCAGCACAGCAGAGTTGAACGTGGCATCTCCTTATCGGGCTGAGCAGTTGCGGGTACGTCAATATGCCGGTCTGTCCACGCGCTATGCCGACCGGGCCCAGAGCCTGAGCGGCGTTTGCGATATTGTCGGGCAGGCGTATCAGGAGCAGCCGGGCAACTATCTCTTGTTTTTGAGCAGCTTTGATTATCTGCACCAGGTCAGTCAGGCCTTGCAGGAGCGCTGGCCGGATATGCCGCTTTGGCATCAGCAACCGGGCATGAGCGATCTGCAAAGAACGCAGTTTCTGGACCGCTTCACGCTGGATGGGAAGGGAGTGGGTTTAGCGGTGCTGGGTGGGGCGTTTTCAGAAGGGGTGGATTTACCCGGTAAACGCTTGATCGGTGCTTTTATTGCCACCCTGGGTTTGCCGCAGTTCAATCCGGCTAATGAGTCCGTCAAACAAGTCATGGCCCGGCTCTTTGGGGAGCGGCGGGCCTATGACTATACCTATCTGTATCCGGGACTACGCAAGATTACACAGGCCGCGGGTCGTGTGATTCGCGATGAACAGGATCAAGGCTTTGTGTATCTGCTGGACGAGCGCTATGGGCAGCGGCGGGTGCAGCAGTTGCTGCCGGACTGGTGGCAAATTGAGCAGGTGCGGACTGACGCTCGTTCTGGGCAATCACTTCGGTAATGATTTGTGCGGTGGCGGCCGACAGCGTCCAGCCCAGGTGACCGTGGCCGGTGTTGTAGTACACGCCAGGGCGGCTGCCTGCTTTTACGCGCGGCATCATGTCCGGCATCATGGGGCGCAAACCTGCCCACGGTACAACACGGTCGGTCGCCGCGTCGTGGAAGTTGCGACGGGTCCAGTTGGTCAGCGGGGCGATACGGTCGGCGCGAATGTCCTTGTTGGCGCCGTTGTATTCCGCCGTACCGGCCACACGCAGGCGGTCCTTGCCCAGGCGGCTGGTCACAATCTTGGCTTCTTCGTCCAGCAAGCTGACCCAAGGGGCGGCATGTTGGGCTTCCGGCGTATCCAGGTACACGGAGATCGAATAGCCTTTGACCGGGTAGATGTTGATGTAGTCGCCCAGCATATGGGCCAAGTGACGGCTACCTACGCCAGCGCAAACTACCAAGGAGTCCACAGACAGTGTATGGGTGTGGGCTTCAGCGCCTTCACCGGTACGCAGCTGGATGCGGTGTGGTGGGCCGCAATCAATACCCAGGACTTCTGTATCTTGCAGAAATTTCACGCCGCGCTTGGCGCAGGCATCGGCCAAGCCGCGTGTGTATTTATGAATATCGCCTGTGGCGTCCGAAGGCGTAAAGAAACCGCCGTAGTAGGTGCCTTGCAGAGCAGGTTCGATCTGGTGGATTTCTTCGTTGGTAACCGTGCGGCGTTCCAAGCCGCCTTTGTGCAGCAGCTGGCTGACTTTTTTGCCAGATTCAAAGCCGCCGGGGGTGTGGTAGATGTGCAGAATGCCGCGCTGTTCCAGGTCGAAATCAATGTTTTCGTCCTTGGCCCACTGGTACAGATTCTCGCGGGCGCTGATGGCCAGCTTGACGGTGTCCACGGTGTTGCGCTCGTAACCGGAAATTGCGCCCACAAATTGCGCCATCCAGCTGTATTTATGCCAGCTTGGTTTGGGGTTGAACAGCAGTGGGGCGTCTTTGCGCATCATCCACTTCAAGCCCTTGAGAATGGTGCTGCGGCTGTTCCAGACTTCGGCGTTGCACGCAGACAGCTGTCCGCCGTTGGCGAAGGAGGTTTCCATCGCGGGGTAGCGCAGGCGGTCGATAACGGTAACTTGATAGCCTTTCAGGCTAAGGGCGTAGGCGGTGGTGATTCCGGAAATACCGGCGCCAATGACGGCAATATGCGACATAACAGGCTCCTGACAGGTGAATTACCACCGAGTAGTGGCAATACCCCATCTGTCCTGTGACCTGAGAGTTTATCCAACCTGTGTGTCTGGCTGGGCTCCTTCGGTGGGCGTCAAACGCCGCTCTCCAGAGTGTCGGGCTGGTACGATCCTTTTGCCTGAGAGATTCCGGGGTGGTTGCTCCGTCGGCGCCTGACTGAACAGGTCTCTTTCATACCGCCTGTAGTGACGCGACTACAGTAGCTGTGCTTACAAAAGTTTGCAATCAGGGTAAACCGGGAGCCGCTGGGGGCAACTCCCGGTTTGGGCTGGGGATCAGGAGGGGTAAATCCACAGTTTGGAGGGTGGCAATTGCAGGTGATGCACACCACTGGGCAGGGGCTCGGGCCCGAAAGCACGCAAGGTGCCGGCAGACGGGTCGGCCATGCGGAAAACGTGCTCCCACTTGTCGCCCAGGTACATGCTGGTGGACAGTTGTAGTTGCAGCGTATCGGGGCCGGGTTGTGCATTCAACTGCACTTGTTCGACACGAATCACGGCGGTGGCTTGCTGGCCAGCGTTCAGGGGAGCGGCGGCATGGCCCCACAATTCCCAGCCGGGCCCACTTAGGCGAATTTGCTGGTCACGTTGTTCCGTCACCTTGCCTTGCAGACGGTTGTTCGAGCCCATGAACTCGGCGGTGTACAGTGTCTTGGGATTGCTGTAGACCTCTTGCGGGCTACCTTGCTGCTCGATTTCGCCACCATTCAGCAGCAAGATCCGATCCGAAATTGCCATGGCTTCCGCCTGGTCATGGGTCACCATCAAAGCCGACAAACCCATCTGCACAATCAGCTCGCGCAGGAAGACGCGGGCTTCTTCGCGCAGCTTGGCATCCAGGTTGGACAGCGGCTCGTCCAGCAAGATCACAGGCGGGTTATAGACCAGAGCACGCGCAATGGCGACACGTTGTTGTTGCCCGCCAGACAGCTGGCTGGGGTAGCGTTCGCCCAGACCTTTCAAGCCCAGCTGATCCAGAATGGCGTCCACTTTCTGGCGGCTTTCCGCTTTGGGTGTCTTGCGCAGCGTCAAGGGATAAGCGACGTTCTCCTGCACCGTCATGTGTGGCCACAAGGCGTAGGACTGGAACACCAGGCCCAGATTGCGGGCTTCGGCGGGCAGGTCGATACGGGCCTGCGAGTCGTACAGCACGTCATTATTGATGGCGATGCGGCCCTGGGATGGTTGTTCCAGCCCGGCAACGGCGCGCAGCAAGGTGGTTTTGCCGCTGCCCGAGGCACCCAGCAGGGAAACCACTTCGCCTTTGTTCAGGCTCATGGAGACCCCTTTCAAAACGGGGTTGCGGTCGTAGGCCAGGTGGATATTGTCTACAGTCAGCTCGGTCATCGTAGTTTCACTCCGAAGCGCAATGCGATGGTCAGGCCAATGACCACCAGAACGATATTAATAAAAGACAGGGCAGCCACAATGTCGATGGCACCGGTGGCCCACAGGGAAACCAGCATGGAGCCAATGGTTTCCGTACCAGGCGTCAGCAAGTACACGCCGGTGGAGTATTCCCGCTCGAAAATCAGGAACATCAGTAACCAGGAGCCAATCAGGCCGAATTTCGCCAAAGGCAGGGTGATCTGGCGTGTGACCTGACCGGGGCGGGCACCCGTACTGCGGGCCGCCTCTTCCAGCTCAGGACCCACTTGCAGCAGGGTGGAGGAGATCAGGCGCAAGCCATACGCCATCCAAACCACGCTATAGGCCAGCCATACACTGAAGATGGTGCTACGCAGGGCACGCATGGGACCGACGACCGAGCCTCGCAGCCATTCCGCCATGGGCAATACCGACAGCCAGCCGTTTTCCAGGGACTGGTCCAGCCACATGGGCACGAACAGGAACATCCACAAGAAGGCCAGACCGGCCAGCAGACCGGGCACCGCACGTGGCACCAGTACGCTGTAGTCCAGGAAGCGGGTGATACCGTCTGGCTTGCGGTGCATGGCCAAACCGATAAAGGTGTAGCAGATCACTGCCAAGGCACCCCCAAACACACCAATTGCGATCGAGTTCAGAATGGCGCGCAGCAGGTTGGCTTGCCCAAAGACTTGTCTGAATGCATCCAGAGAAAGCACGTCCATCAGCGACACCCCAATGCCCCAGTTGGACACAAAGGCACGCAGCACCACGCCGACAACCGGCACGATCACGGTAAAGAACAGCCACAGTGCAACCAGTGTGGCGGCAGCCCAGCGCCAGCGGCCCAGTGGCAGCGATCGAGCTTGGGAAGCCTTGCCCTTGACGGTTACAAAGCGGTTGGCGGTACGCATCAGACGGCGTTGCAGCATCACCAGAGGAATGGTCATGGCGATCAGAATTACGGCAACCGCGGCCATCAGGTGATAGGACGGGATGCCCAGCTTGTTGGTCAGCTTGTACAAGTAGGTGGCCAGGACCAGGTGGCCCTCGGGATCACCCAGCACCAGAACCAGACCAAACACTTCCAGGCCCAGGAAAAACAGCAGCACGCAGGCATAGAGAATGGCCGGGCGAACCATGGGCAGGCTGACCGAGCGCATTACTTGCCAAGGGCTGGCACCGGCACTACGGGCGGCTTCTTCCACGTCTGATCCCATGCTGCGCAGGGCGGAGGAAATGTACAGGTAGGCGTGTGGAACGTGGGTCAGACCGGCAATGATGACAATGCTGGTGAAGGAGTAAATGTTCCAGGGCACAAAACCGATCAGGTCCAGTGTCCAGGTGGAGAAAAATCCGACAGGCCCGGCGGCAACAATGTAGCCAAAGCCCAGCACCATGGGAGAGACAAAAATGGGGACCAGAATCAGCGGTTCAATCCAGGTACGACCGGGCAAATCGGTACGCACCATCAGGAAAGCAAGAATGCCACCTAAAGGAATCGAGATACCGGCCAGGCCAAAGGCCATGATGAAACCGCTACCCAGGGCTTTGTAAAAGTCCGGGTCGTCGAAAATAAAACGGAAGGCATCCAGCCCCAGAGACTTGTCAGCCGCGAAGAAAGGGGCGGATAGCAGGCTTTGGATGATGATCAGGCTAAGCGGCACATAAATGGCCAATGCCGTTATCAGAACAACGACATGGCGCGGCCAGGCCTGCCACCGAAGGCGTAAGGCTTGCATGATAAGGATTCCAGGCGGAAAAGAGGCGGGGTGGCGGCAGGGGCCGCCACCCGATTCAAAGACGAAGCGTCTTACTTATTGGCGGCAGCGCGCCATTGCTTGATGAAGTCCAGACGTTCCTTTTGTTTCAGGAAGTCCAGCAGGGACGAATCCACCGGGATGGGGGTCAGTTCCACACCCGCCAGTTTCTTGGTCAGGCCGTCCACGTCGTTATCGCCTTCCACGTCAGAGCGAATCGAAGCCAGTTCCGATTTGTTGGCCAGGATGTCCTGACCGTCTTTGGATAGCATGTAGTCCAAAAAGACACGGGCGGCATTGGGGTTTTGTGCCTTGTTGCTGATGAAGGCCACGCGCGACAGAACCAGGGTGTAGTCCGAGGGGTACACAATGCCGATGGCTTTATCCTTGGCGGCGCGGGTTTCCGCATACGAACCGAGCAAGTTGTAGCCAATCAGGTTTTCACCCGAGCTGACGCGCTCCATCATGGTGCCGGTGGACGATTGCAGAACCAGATTGGCCGAGCCTACGCCCTTGATGAAATCCCAGTAGCTGTCGCCTTTCTTGCTGTCCTGAGCGGCCAGCATATAGCCCACAGCGGATTTCTCGATATCGTAGGTGGTGACCTTGTTTCGGAAACGGTCCTTGTCGCTTTCGACCAATTTAGCCAGTTCGGCGTGGGTCTTGGGCACTTCCTCGGGCTTGATCAAACGGTTGTTGTAGATGAACACCGTAGGCTCGTAGGTGGTGCCAAACGCCTTGTTTTCCCAAACGGCCCAACTGGGCAGGGAGGGAATTTCAGGGGAGGCGTAGCTGGCGGCGTAGTCCGTGGCCAGGCGCATGGCCGAATCCATGGACGAACTCCAGACCACGTCACCACTATTGCTGCCCGAGGCTTGTTCGCTGATGTAGCGGTTGTACAGCTCGGTGCTGTTCATGTCGTGGTATTCGACTTTGATCTTGGGGTTGGCCGCTTCAAAGGCGGAAATCAGCGGAGCGGCTGCCTTGGTATCGGTCGTTGAGTAGACGATGACCTTGCCTTCTTTTTCGGCGGCTTGCGCTTGATCGCCTTGTGCCCAGGCCGCTTGACCGGCAAGCATGCTGGCACTGAGTGACAGGGCTAGCAGGCTAAGGCGGCTAGGGATGGTGAATGCTGACATTCGAGTCTCCTTGGTTTGGAGTCCCGTCATGATGCGGGACTTTTTTAGGATCAATGTCATTCCATTGTGTTGACACTAGCTGTCAGCATCCTGTCACTGCTGATAGGGAACATCCCCTAGTCCGGTGGGCGTGTCCGTAACCAGACGCCGCCAGTTTTGTAGAAAGCGCTGGCGTCGAGTGGGGTCCAGACCCACCAGCAAGGAAGGGTTCAGGATAAGTGGTTGAACGATTCCAATTGATTGATTTGAAACGGGTTTTGTAAACCAGCTGCCGGTTTCAATGGCATTGAGCGGGCCTAATCCAGCCGGACCCGCAATGGTTTGCTGTCCGCGGGGCGAGAGTAAATAATCGATAAAAGTGGCGGCCAAATCCGGTCGACGAGCCTGTTTGTGAATCAGGGCGCTGCGGGTAAACACCGAGACGTAATCGCTGGGAACGACGATGGCAATGTCCGAACCGGCTTTTTGACGGGCTCGGGCATAAGAGCCCAGCACGTTGTAGGCCACATCCAGCGTGCCATTGTCCAGATCGTCCAGAATGGCGCCGGTATTGGCATACAAGCGGGTGCCGACACGCCCCAGGGCATTGGCCATCCCCCAGAAGGTGGAGGAGGTGCGTTCGTCGTAGAGCGCAAACAGATAGCCCACGCCACTGATCTGGATGTCGTAGGTGCCGACGCGTCCCATCAAGCTGCCGCTATTGCGCTCCAGCAGTCGGAGCAGGGCCTCGCGGGAGGCGGGTAAATCGGGCGGTAAACGGGACGGGGCGTAGGCAATGACCGCTGGTTCCAGCGTGAAGCCGAACACCTCATTGCGCCAGCGTGCCCAGTTGGGCATGGCATTGGTCAGGCTGGACGAGTAGGGGCGAGCGTAGCCATCGTTGGCCAGCTTGACCTGCAAGTCCGAGGCCGAGCTGATCAGCAAATCCGTGTCAGGCAGGCTGCCTTCAGTGGTATGCCGATACAGGGCCGTGGAGTCCATTTCGTGGTAGAGAATGCTGACCTGAGGCTGGATTTGCTGGAAGTCGTGGACCAGCACTTCAAACAGCTCCGTATCGGTAGGACCCGCGATCACCAGCAAAGGCTGATCGTCTGTTTTTTGCTTGGGAGCAAGCGCCGGGTACTCATGACTGCGTATACCCATATCAGGCCGTGCGATTTTGTCCTGGGCATGAGTGGTATCGGGGTTTGCAAGCAGGCCCGTCAATGCCAAGGCCAGAATCGCCAGCGTCTGTGGCAGGGTGTTTGCAGGTTTGGGACCTTGGATCAGCGCCGGGATTTCGATGCGGACCGTCAGCCCTTGCGGCGAGTGATCACGCAAGAGCAGGGTTCCCTGATGCGCTTGCACTACTGTGCGCACGATCGACAGCCCCAAGCCCGAGCCTGGTCTACCTTGACTGCTGGGGCCGCGCTGAAAGCGCTCCAGCAAGCGGGTTTTGTCCTCGTCGCTGATGCCGGGACCCAGGTCAGAAACATCAAATACCACCAAGCCACTGGGCCGGGTATAGATGCGTACCGAAATGTGCTCCTTGCTGTAGAGCATGGCGTTGTCGATCACGTTGCGCAGCATTTCTCGCAGTGAAACGTGGTCGCCCAAGACCTGGGCACGCCGCGCCGAAGGAGTAATGTGGACTTGCAGCCGATGCGCACGGTCCGGGTCCACACGCCCTTGGATTTCCTGAATCAGTGGGGGCACGTCCAGGGGGCGCATGGTGCTGCGATCCAGACGATGGCTGACCGTGGCATCCATCAGCAATTGGTTCAGCAAATGGGTAGCATGGGTGGTGTTGTTCAGAATCCGTTGCAGACGCGGGCGTACGGCCTCCGAGCCGGGCTGATCCATGGCTAGCTGGGTTTGCAGGTGCACGGCCGCCAAAGGCGTGCGAATCTGATGGGCCGCATCGGCGACCAGATTGTTCAGGGTGCCTACCGCGGTTTGCAGACGCTGCATGAAGGCATTCAGAGTGTCGACCAGGCGGCGAATCTCCTTGGGTACTGGCGTGTCTATGGGCTGCAGGTTGTCGTGAGAGCGTTCCCTTAGCGCGGTCTCCAATTCCGCCAAGGGGGCGAAGGCACGGCGTATTCCCAGACTGGTAATCATCAGTGCCAGCAAAATCAAGCCCGTTAGCGACAAGGTACTGCGGCCCAGCAGCTCGTCGGCCAGCGCCTGCCGGGTTCCCAAGGTTTCGGCCACGCGTATGGTGATCCAGCCCCGGCCCAATGAGTGCTCACCTGTCAGCAAGCGCCCGATCGTGGCGACCCGCACGGGCGTGTCGTGATAGCTGATCGTGTCATAACGGGGTTCAGAACTGTTGGCGGGTGGGAGGGCCTCTCCCAAGTCCGGGTAGCCGGAAATCAGCCCACTGGTGGAGCGCACACTGTAAAAAATGTGCTCCTGTTCGGGCAGCATGGCCATGGCCGAGTAGGGCAGTTCCAGGGAGAGCTCGCCTTCATCAATTTGAATGGCGTTGGCAATGGTCAGGGCGGCGGCTTTCAGAAGCCGGTCATAAGCGGAATCGGCAGCGCGCTGGGCGTATTGGCGTGACGCCAGACCCAGGGCCAAAAGGGCGGCGGCCAATAGACACACCGCCAGCGCCAGCACACGCTGCTGGATGGATAGGGCGCGGCGCATTAGCTGACATCGCCCAGGCTAGCCATGTAGCCGGTGCCACGCACCGTGTCGATGCGAATGGCAATATCGCTAAGCTTGCGCCGCAGACGGGAGACATGCAGCTCTACGGCATTGGGACTGGAGTCTTCATCAAAGTTGAATAGCTGCATCATCAGCCGTTCTTTGGTGACGACTTGCCCGGCACGACTCAGGAGCAATTCCAGCAGGCAGAATTCGCGCTGCCCAAACTCCACGGTTTGATCCCGGCTATTGATGCGCCGCGCTGCGATATCAATACTGACGTGTCCCAACTGCCAGATTTCCGCTTGCGTGGTAGCGGGGCGACGCATCAGGGCGCGCAGCCGTGCTTCCAGTTCGCGCAGATCAAAGGGTTTGACCAGATAATCGTCCGCCCCCAGGTCCAGCATGGAAACACGGTCCTCGATTTCTGATCGAGCCGTCATCACCAGTACGGGCAAGCTGGGCGTTTGCCGACGTAGATGCCGCAAAATACTGAAGCCGTCCTGATCGGGCAGCATGATGTCCAAGAGCAGGACGTCCCAATTATCCATTTCAAGATAGCGCAGGGCCTGCTCGCCATTCATGACCCACTCCACGCTATGACCGCCCGCGCTGAGCCGGCTGGCGATGGCCTCTCCCAAATCCTCATTGTCCTCGACCATGAGTAATCGCATATTGCCTCCATCGGATGGGCTCCTGCATGTTGAGGTGCCTCTTGACTTGATTTTTTTATTCTATCCCATGGAGGGCAGGCACCTAATCGACCCTGAAATGCGCCCCCAGGCTGTGTGGACGAGCCAAGGCAGCCTGGGTCAGCAGCCAGGCGGTGTCCAGTTGCAGGCTTAGACTGCCTTGTTCTTGGGTGCTGGGGAGTTGGCGGATTTGTTCGCGCCAATCATCAAGGGTGCGCAGGGCGTAGGTCAGGCTCTGGCGATTGCGCAACAGGCCGACATGCTCTTGCATCAAGTTGCGCAAGGCGGGCAGGGAGGGGGGATTGTTTGTGGATGGGCTGCGGTTTTTACTGTTGCCGTTGCCGTTGCCGTTGCTATAGCTATTGTTTTTGCCATAGTGACGTCCTTTGTCGTTGATTATGTTTTCCATTGCATTGGCTGCCGCCGCAGTCATAAGGGAATGTCTTGGGTTTGGGGTCGAGCGCGAACTAGCGTTCAAACTCAAACCCCAATTCGGGCCGACACTAGCCTGGGAACTGGAACTGGAACTGGAACTGGAACTGGAACTGGAACTGGAACTGGAGTTTGGATTGGAGTTCTTGTATGAACATGAACGTGACATCGAACTTGTATTTGCAATGTCTGTCTCAGGGACCAAAGCTGAACGCTGGATTCTCTTGCTTCCAGCAATCGCTTGGGCAGTAGCGCGCCCCATGACGACACACTCCAGCAAGGAGTTGCTGGCCAATCGATTTGCCCCATGCAAACCTGTGCAGGCCACTTCACCCACGGCGTACAAACCAGCTACCGTCGTGCGGCCTGACAAGTCTGTTTCAATCCCTCCGCAGCTGTAGTGCGCGGCAGGTGCTACCGGCACCCAATCCTGACGTAAATCCAATCCTCGCCGCAAACATTCTTCCAATGCTTTCGGGAAATGCTGCTGCAAAGTGTCCGCACCAAGATGGCGTACATCCAGCCAGACATGGCTGCTACCTTCTTGCCGCATCTGTGCGGCAATAGCACGCGACACAATATCGCGTGGAGCCAGCTCCGCTCTGACGTCGTAATCCGGCATGAAGCGGCGACCTTGCTTGTCCAGCAGATGTCCACCCTCACCACGCAAGGCTTCAGTTAGCAAGAAGGTGGGACCCTCCGCATGCAAGCAGGTCGGATGAAACTGCACAAACTCCAGATCGCGTATCGCCGCACCAGCGCGCCAGGCCAGGGCAATGCCTTCTCCCAAGGCGCTATCGGGATTGGTGCTGTGCGCGTACAGGCTACCTAGCCCACCAGTTGCCAACACGACATGATCCGCCAACATAGTTTCGTAGCGACGAGTGTGCTTGTCGTAGATATCCACGCCAGCCACCGCGCCTTGTTCATTGCGGCGCAGGGCTAATGCCAGGCAGTCTGTACGCTGCTGGATATGAGAGGCTCGAGTCAATTGGGGCAGGAGAGCCTGCATGATGGCGTAACCACTGGCATCGGCCGCGTGTACGATGCGTCGCTGGCTGTGCCCACCCTCGCGAGTCAGGTGCAATTGGCCATCTTCCGTTCTGTCCAGAGGAACCTGCTTTTTCAGTAGCCAATGCACCGCTTCTGGCGCGGCTTGCAAAATCCCGCGCACCGCTTCTTTATCCGAGTGCCGAGCACCCGCTTCCAGCGTGTCTTCAATGTGTTGTTCCAGACTGTCCTGGGCACTGAGTACGGCGGCCAGACCTCCCAAGGCCATCGGGCTGGCCCCACAGGGAGCGGGGGCGCTGCTGAGCAGAGTCACTTTCATGGTGGAGGGCAAGGATAGAGCCAGACTGGTGCCAGCCAGCCCCGCACCGATGATTAACACCTCCGTCTGTGTCGAGCCTGATTGCATCAAGCAGCTCCTACATGCTGGAACTGCCGACTGTGCTCGGCCAGGTCAACACTAACGCGCAAATTGTTCTGCTGAGCGGCAGCAAAATCCATCATGCGTTGCAAAGAACGTCGGGCGCCTTCACGCAGGTCAGGATCTACTTGAATGCCAGGGCCTGGTTGACTTAAGCGTTGATGCAGTGCTTCCAGACTGTTCAAGGCCATCCAGGGGCAAAAGGCGCAGCTTTTGCAGGTAGCACTTTCGCCCGCGGTAGGGGCGGCCAAAAAGGTTTTGCCCGGCGCTTGCTGGCGCATGGCATGCAAGATTCCTTGATCGGTGGCGACGATAAAGGTGTCGGCAGAACGATTGATGGCAGCGCGCAGTAGCTGCGTTGTCGAACCAACCACATCTGCCAGCGCAACAACAGAAGCGGGTGATTCGGGATGTACCAGCACCTGGGCATCGGGGTGCTCGCTCATCAAGGCTTTCAAACCATCGGCCTTGAATTCGTCATGGACCAGACAGGAGCCCTGCCAAAGCAGCATGTCTGCGCCGGTTTGCTTTTGGATATAAGAGCCCAAATGACGATCCGGTGCCCACAGAATTTTTTTCCCTTGGGCATGTAAATGCCGCACGATGTCCAGGGCGATGGAGGATGTCACAACCCAATCCGCCTGGGCTTTGACAGCCGCGCTGGTATTGGCATACACCACCACTTCCCGATCCGGATGCGCAGCACAGAATTGCTTGAAATCTTCGGGGGCACAACCTAGATCCAGAGAACACGTCGCCTCGTCATGCACGGCCAGTACACGCTTTTCAGGGCTCAGAATTTTGGCGGATTCAGCCATAAAGCCAACGCCGGCTACCAAGACCGTGCTGGCTTCATGTTCCTGCCCAAAGCGCGCCATTTCTAAAGAGTCACCCACGCAGCCCCCAGTTTCCAAGGCCAGGTCTTGAATATCCGGGTCTGTGTAGTAGTGGGCCACCAGTACGGCGTCTTGCTCTTTCAACTGCTTGGCCAGAGCTTGTTTCAAAGCGGCCTTATCGCTTTGCAGATTGAGTTTGGAAGGAACTTCATGCCAGGTAATCTGACGGCTCAAGGCGTCCTTGGCGTCGGGCTGACAGACATCCACGGGGAAATGCTGAATCATGTTCATCCTTGATGCTCATTTTGAGCATAAATAGAATAAAAAAATGGGGAATATGAATTTCTGATCGGAAAGAAGCGCGTCTCTATTGTTATGCTTTTTTTGAGCATAAATAAAAAAACAGCACACTGCAAGCACAAGAGCAGGGTAGGGAAAGAAAAAAGAGGGGTGCCCCGCCTTGGACGCCTGGGCCCAAGGCGGGGTGAAAGCCAGTTAAGGCGCTGGGTTCGGAGTGTGGTGATGAATAGCGTTGATCTTGGCAACTAACTCATCACTTAATTGAACATCTGCACTGGCGATGTTCTCGCGCAGTTGTTCCAGCGTAGTCGCACCGATCAGGTTGCTGCTGGTAAAGGCTTGCTGGTTCACCCAGGCCAAGGCCAATTGGGTAGGCGTCAAACCGTATTCGCGAGCCAGTTCGTTGTAGGCCAACGCGGCCTCACGAGCGCGGGGAGCATCGTAGCGCGTGAAACGGTCGTACAGCGTCAACCGTCCTTTCTCGGGACGAGCTCCGTTGTCATATTTGCCCGTCAACACACCCATCGCCAAAGGTGAATAGGCCAGCAGACCCAGGCCTTCATAACGGCAGAATTCGGACAGCCCCTCTTCAAACACGCGGTTCAGCAGGTTGTAGGGATTCTGGATCGTGGCAATCAAAGGCAGAGAGCGGGAGCGCGACAGCTCCAGAAATCGCGAAACACCCCAAGGCGTTTCATTGGAGACACCTATGTGACGTATTTTGCCTTGACGCACAAAGTCATCCAGTACCGACAAGGTTTCCTCGATGGGGATAGTGTCTTCTTCTTTCCACGGGTAGCTGCGCTGCCCAAATGTCACCGTGCTGCGATCCGGCCAGTGCAGTTGATACAGGTCCAGATAGTCCGTTTGCAGTCGACGCAGGCTGTCATGCAGGGCTTGTTCCAGATTCTTGCGATCCAGGCTGGTACCGCCATTGCGGATATGACCAGGGCGTTTGGGGTCACGTTGGGGGCCAGCAATTTTGCTGGCCAGAACAATGTCCTTGCGGCGGCCGGTTTTAGCCAGCCAGGTGCCGATATATTGCTCGGTCAAACCTTGCGTAGCCGCCATAGGGGGAACAGGGTACATCTCGGCGGTATCCACCAGATTCACACCCAGTTCCAAAGCAAGGTCCAGTTGAGCGTGCGCATCGGCCTCGCTGTTCTGTTCCCCGTATGTCATGGTGCCCAAGCCAATCAGGCTGACATCCAGGTCTGTATTGCCCAGCTTGCGGTATTTCATTTGCTTCGACTCCCGAAAGCGCAGGGCCGGGCGGCCCTACAAACCGTGCATGGTAGCGTATTTAGTCAGCCTGCCGGGCAGCTTATTTTGTAGCTGTGTACACCAGACGACCTTGGAAAATAGTCATCAACACCTTGGTGTCGCTAATTTCGCTAGGCTCAATCTTGAATAAGTCCCGATCCAGCACAATCAGATCAGCAGATTTCCCTGTTTCCAAAGACCCCGTTTCTGTTTCGCGGCCCAAAGCCTTGGCACCGTTCTGCGTAAAAATCTGCAGTGCTTCGGTCAGATTCAAGGCTTGTTCAGCGCCCAGTTGTTCACCCTGCCGCTGCCCGAAGGGATTGGCGCGCGTCATCAGAGCTTCAATCGCGGGCCAAGGGTTGTTGTCCTTCACACCAGAGGGCCAGTCCGAGCCGGCAATAATGGTGGCGTCATGATCCAACAACATACGGGCCTGGAACATGTTCCTGCTGCGTTCACCCACTACCGAGCTGATGGCGTCAGTCAAACCGGAGGGATACCAGATATAGGGAGAAAAGTCGGCGGCTACATTCAGAGCCTTGAAGCGCGGTTTGTCCTGATCGTCTACAAACTCCGAGTGCGCGAGCTCGTGCATCAAACCTTGAGGACCATTAGCGTTGCGTGCTTTTTCAATAGC
Organism: Alcaligenes sp. 13f; assembly: GCF_020496585.1. Taxonomy (NCBI): domain Bacteria; kingdom Pseudomonadati; phylum Pseudomonadota; class Betaproteobacteria; order Burkholderiales; family Alcaligenaceae; genus Alcaligenes; species Alcaligenes sp. 13f. The sequence goes on along the minus strand of NZ_JAHKKC010000007.1, from coordinate 83,173 downwards.
GTTCAACGCCACGCGAATAGCCCGATCACCCGCGGTATGCATCTTCAAACCATAACCCGCTGCATCCAGGTGAGAGACGACGCGATCCAGTTCATTTTCAGGAACGACCAAGGCCCCCAAGGACAAAGGATCATCCTGGTGAGTGTCCGCGTAGGGCTCCAGCATGGCGGCTGTATGTGCTGCGGTAGGAACACCGTCGGTATAGATCTTGACGTAGTTGGTCTTCAGGTCAGGGAGAGCATACTGCTTGCTGATGCGGTCAATTTCAGCAAAATCAAAAACATGCTTGCTGTCCTTGCCAGAGATACGGATGGCGGTGGCGATATGGGCATTCAAACCTTCTTGTTTGGCCAGGTTGTAATACGAGCGCACAACAGCCTCGCTGGCATCGGCATCCTTTAAACCCGTAATCCCGAATTGGTTGGACTCCTGGATGGCATACCGCGCTGCTTTCAGATATTGATCATCCGTCCAATCCGGTACAAAAGAACGGATATAGCTATTGGCCTCGACTAAAACCCCGTTGGGTTCGCGGCTATCAAGCTCGTGCTTGACGGTCATGCCGCTAGGAGGCGTAAAGTTGGCATCAATCTGCAAGAGGCCCAAAGCCTTGGAGTTGACCCAGGCGTTGTGACCCGTATCGTCGGTCAACACAATAGCCTTGTCGCCAGAGACGGCATCCAGCCATGCGCGCGGCGAAGCAATTTTGTGAGTCTTGAAGAAATCACTGTCCCATTGGCCTCCCTGAATCCACAGCGTTTCGCTACGCGCCACGCAGGCTTTCAAGGTGTTTGCCAATACATCCGGCGTTACCGTGAAAGGGAAGTTGCACTGGAACAGATGCTTCAAGCCACCCCATACAGGGTGGGAGTGTGCTTCATTGATACTGGGCATAGCCATTTTCCCGCCAAGATCAATCAGCTGAGTCTTGTCTCCACGCCTGGATTGCAGTTGCTCTGTACTGCCCACGGCTTCAATTTTTCCATCACGTATCGCAATGGCTTCAACCCAAGCCTGTTCCGGGTTCTGCGTATAAATACGCCCATTCACGATTAGCAGGTCGGCGGCAGGTGAGGCCGCCAATGTTATTGGGCTGAGGGTACTGATCCCAGCCAGGCATGCCAATGAGGCAACTGCTAAACGTGAACGACTAAAACGCATGTCTCTTTGCTCCAGTATTGTTATGACGATGTTTGAGGTGTTGGATAAAGCTTGCTTGTGTTTTTGAGAGTTCAAAAAAGCGATAGCCAACACCTCAAGGCTACAGCTCTGGAGCAGGGGTTTCTATAGGCAAAAACACAATGAGAGATCTACGAATATGCCCAAAGTTATTCAAGCAATAAAATATCTCTGAACGTGTGAAAGAAGCTTTATGTGTCAATTGGTAGCCAACAAAAAAGCCTTCACGCATCAGCAGTGAAGGCTTTCCAAGAGAGGCTCAGCTACGGGTGTCAGGCCGCCTCATCATGCTCCGGCAGGGCGGGTGGAGCAGGCAGTGGGCGGTTAGGCAGTAAAGGCAAACCGTGTTTGCTACGCAAACGCTGGCAATCCACATTTGGGCTGCCATCCAGTTCCCAGATTTGGTAGTCACGACAGGGGGTAGGGCGATCCGGATAAATAGCGCAATGAATCCCAGGCTGGCCCAAGGTGCCACGCAAGGCAATACAGCGACCTTCACCTTGCTCGGTTCCTTTCATACAGGCGCGCAGCGGCCCAACCTTGGTGGTCAACTCGACCGGCACCGTACCGCCAGTCTCGCCACTTAACTCACCACTATAGAAAGACACCCGAAAGTGCGAACAGCACACGCCGCAGCTTAGACAGGGGTTTTCATCAAAAATCTCGTCATTGGGCGGCGTATAAAGCACCGCTTCCAGCGTAGTTTCCTGAACGCCGGGTAAATCCAGTAGTGGAGTCGGGGTGGGCGGGAGAGAAGAGCAAGTCATGTGCGTAGGTGTCCCGTAGCAGCTGCAGATCAACTTCAGACGAGATTGATGATCTGCAGGCGTAAAGCAATTATTTTATTTTTGCCCGAAGAACTTGAATAGAAAAATCGTGTGACAGTGGGGGGGCTTGATGCTGGCTGGAGACAGATTGAGTGTATCTGTATGTTTCATAGCTCTCCCTTGCCAGGAAGGACATAAATTTCTGGGAATTCGTTAGTTTTTTGTTTAATTCTTATAAAACAATGGATTACAAGATTCCCCTGTATTGGGGAGCTATTTTTCTAGCGGAGTCATAAAAAAAAGATCATCTTTTTTATAGAAAAACGCAAAATAGTGTTGACAGCCCCATAGGGAAGATCTATTATTTCATTTCTTCACCGCAGGCGGTTAGCTCAGTTGGTTAGAGCGCTACGTTGACATCGTAGAGGTCGCTGGTTCGAATCCAGTACTGCCTACCAGAATACATACACACAGCTCCAAGCTGTGCCAAGAAAAGCCCCAAAGATCAATGCTTTGGGGCTTTTTTGTTGCTCGTCGTTCCAAGCTGCGCCAAGCCAGTCTCAGAGCGTTTTGGGGTGTGGAAATTACGAGACTTTTTCGAGCTGTTCGTCCAGATAATCCGACCACCATTGCATCAGTCTTTTGCGCTCGTCTAGGTACATGGCGTGGTTGTATGCGCGTCGGGCTTTGTTGAGGTCATGATGTGCCAACTGGAGTTCAATCACCTCTGAGCGAAAACTGCTTTGCTCGTTCATGATAGTGGAAGCCAGGCCACGAAAGCCATGGCCCGCCTGCAGGCCGTCCAGGCGAAGCCTAAGCCGGAGGTGACTGTCCCGAAGTGAATAAGCCCGGGCGTGTTCCAGGCCGTAATAGGCTTGTCTGCCGAGATAGTACGCGCCTGGTACGGATATGTGCGCACCGCCTGCTTGGAGTTTGGCATTGTTGGAGTGGTACGCATTGTCGCGTTTCTCGCGCAGGCTGGTCATGAGTCGGGCAGTTTCGCTTGGACACGTGAACTACGGGGTCAACTACAGCACAAAAGCGCTATGAGAGCTGAGCCGTCTTAGGCAACACGCCGCCTGGTGATGGCTTTCGATTCCGTGGGCGTGGACTGATTTAGATCACGGGCCGGGAGAACTACCAGCGAGCCGCCACGGGCTTGGGCGTAGATGTCGTGGTAGGTCCTCAATTATTGGAGGGACGTGCATTGGCAACTCGTTCTGCTGCGTGGTGGTGGCGTAACTGCTTGAGCTGCCAATTCTCGTCACCAACTCACCACTTTCGCGTCATGACGTCAGACGGATTTCTATTTTGAAGAACTATTCGAGCATCAGATCCAACCAGTCGAGCACTTCGCCGTTTGGAAGATAACAATACACCTCATTCGATTCGACCTTTAGAGCCCCTCCCAGACGAGCACAGTCTGCTCGATCATGATCGAGTTCCGTCATCCGAGGTGTTGGGTTCGCACATGCGGCGAGAATAATAACGGCGGGTATGGTCATCAGCTTTTTCATTCAAACCTCGGCAATGGCAGTTTGTTTTTTTATCAAACGGTGGCTTGTCGGAAGCATGGTAAATAGCAAGTTGAACAGGGACGAGCGCTCTTCTAACACAAGCCCAGAGCCAGAAATGCGGGTTATGTGAATTTTCAATTCGCTTGCTACTCATACGGTGGATTACTGATCTGTCATCTGATGGATTCAGGTGACATATAGTCTCAGCTCAAGCGATATTAAGCTGCTCCAAGGAAATCTGATAATTATTTCCTTGACCTGGCTGATGATAAGACGGGGCACGAGCCGGCATCGTTGATGGTGTGTGTGGCCGCGCTCGTAAGCGGATGCGCGACGCCGTAGGGCGGTAGCTATTGCACCTCTGTCCAGCGACCACTGCAGTGGCACTCGAATGCCGAAATCCACGCTATACCGATCAGGGTATTGCGATACGTGGAAACCGAGCGCTGAGACTTGGGCGCGGTTGTGCCAGAAGTGGAGGGGGTGTTCGAGCCGGTTTGAGCAATGCCTGCTATGCTAGCTCAGGTGGTAGCTTATTCGTGAAGATTCCTGCTGCCAATATTAATTCGAGTTCTCGATCAACAAGAGCAAGTTAACCAAACTGGAGAGATTCCCATGGGCACCAAAATCTTTACTGAAGCCGACCGTAAGCGTACTCCCCCTCCTGCCACTCCCAAGGGCGTGAACCTCAGCACTAAATTCCGAGGCCAACGTGTTAGCCAGGAGCGTGGCGCGCATACCCGCAGCAAGAAAAATCCCGGCAAGCGTGCACATTCGGGTTAATTTCTGGCGACAGGTTGGCACCTGGTCAGGTGCCAACGGTGCATGCCGGGAGAGTTAAGCATTTTCCAGACGCAAAAAAGCCCACGCTATGGCGAACTGTCGGTGAAGCGCCGGGGCTTAATCCGTATGAGAGTCATCCGTTCCCTGTAGAAGCACTTACCCTTTTTGGGACTTAAATGGGGGCACTGACGAAACGAATGGGGCATGGCTATTCTGGTGCTTTCTCCAGCTGTTGTTCCTAGTAACCCGACCACCATTGCATTAATTCATGACGCTCAGCCATGTATTGAGCATGGTTGTAAGCACTGCGTACCTTGTTGCGATCACGGTGTGCCAGTTGGTGTTCAATCATCTCTGAACGAAAACCGCTTTGCTCGTTCATGATGGTCGATGCAAGCCCCCGGAATCTATGGCCCGTCTGCAGGCCGCCAAATCCCATAGTCTTCAAAGCCCGATTCATTGTCTCGCTGCGGATAGGCGTAGAGCGAGAATTGTGCACGCCCGGGAACAGAAACCAGTGACGTCCGGATAAAGCCCGCAGTGACTCCAAGATTTGAACGCTTGGGTGCGATAGGGGTGGGCAGGTCGTCTCCACCAACGTGGATTCGTTGTCGCTAGGTCTCCTGGCTAGCCCGGATGCGGTCTGCGAACTCGTTCCACTGGTGCAGGCCTTTGGGGGAGGGAGTGGGGTGCTTTTGTGAGCCGTTGCCATCGAGTTGTTGGGTTGTGTTCTCCATCAAAAATCCGGCTCAAGGTTGGGCAGGCTCCATTCATTAGTGGTCACTGCAAGTATGGCCGTGATTGATTCGGTCACTGATCTAGACTGCGCATGAATTTGCTCCATGCGTACTTTGTGGTGCCGTGCTCCTGGTTTTCGTAAGAAATACACAGTTACCGAACTCAAGGCCCGGATAGATGAGGCCTTATTAGAATTGGTGCAATCGAAAACAGGAGGGTGATGTCATGAAACTGTTGCTTGCTGCCGCGCTGGTATCGGTTTTAGCTGCGTGTGTGATGTATGACGATGGAAACCACTCAAGGCACCGAGGAGGTGGTTGGTATTCTCAGGGTGATGATGACGATCAAGGTCACCGTCGACATCGAAGACACGGGCATCGCCATGGGCATGGCCAAGGCGATCAGGGCGAGGATGACTGAGGATTTTCATGCCTGCTCTTTACGGGCTGCGTTGACGACTTCATCTGTTCTGGCTTGATCTTCGCGCCCTTGAACAAAATTCCCTCTTGCAGAGAACCCGTCGCTTTATGCCCTCGGTAACCCCGGAGATATCAGTGCCACTCGGCAATCTAGCTTGCCGGTATCCTGCCGCGCCCGTAGGGTTTCAGTTGTCTTCCGCAATGCTGCAATCTCTGCGTGCGTTGCTGAGATAGCTGGCATCACATCATCGAGGAGGGTTTGGGCAGGTTGAGCTGCAAGCGTGGCTGCTCGGCTGTGGGCCTGTTCAGAAGTATTTTCGTAGATTCGCACCAGAACTTCCTCCCTATCTTCACTAATCCGTAGCTGTACCTAGCACTTTCTAAGGCGGGGGGGTTCGTCCTGCTTCATTGTTGGGCGCCTGCCGACACGAATCTTTCCAAAGTCGTGCGCGATTGGCTGCGTTCAGACGTGGGCATTCGGTTGTGTCTCTATACTCATCGTCGCTTATCTATCAATTGAGGGTGATTAGGGTGGGGCAGTTTGGGAGGTCATCGAGATAAATGTGTGTGTGCCGTAGACCTGTGCTCCTCGTTCTTGATTGATGGCCAGTTGGCTGATCACCTGGAGTGGGTTGTGACGCATTTTTTGATTTCTTGGGTGTTTTGGCCATAAACCCTTCTTTGGCCTATACGTAGAACCGCCACGGGAATGTTCCGTGGGGAACCGGGATTAAATTCACGATTCTGGTCAACTGTGCAATGCATTGACCCATGCCTCAGATAGGAAACTGCTGAGACATAGCCTTAATAGCTGGCGCCTTTCCTTAACTGAAAGAAGCCGATGCTGCGTAATAATGGGGCGTATCTGCTTATTACGACAGGCTTGGCGTTGGGGATTTACGGTTGAGCCCTACAGGAGTTCATGCTTCTGCTGTGGGCCGCTTACGTTGTTATTCTGATTGTGACCAAGCCGCCGGAGTTCTGGCGGGCGTACTTGCCGCCGCCGTGGGTTCGATCGCTGCATGGGAAGGGCGCTCTTTGATCGCCTATGCGTACCCCGGTTGGCATCCCGGCCATTTGCAAGGGCTGCATGTACGGCGTCAAGCCCCGGTAGGTATCAGGTGATCATCTTACAAACAGCAAGCAGGAAAAGATCTTAAACAAGTTTTAGGGCTTCAAGTAATACGAACTTCGTAGCGGAAATTCTGTGGCAAACCGTAAGTCAAGCGGTACTCAATGGGTACAGCCCTATGGTTGTAAGCCAGACGCTCAATTTTGATTAACAATCCTTGTTGAGTGGCTTGTAAATCCCAATCTGTATGTTCACTGGAAAAGCTGAGTGATTCTGTCGCTGACAAAACGAACTGATTACAAATATCGTAATAGAACGGGTACAGAAGATTTGGGAAATCCTTTGGATGAATCTGTGCCAGCTTGGAAAACAGCGGCTCAGGCAGCCAAATGACTTCGCTTAAAACTACCTGGCCATCAACTAAGCGTAAGCGCTTGATTTCGATGAGGGGGGTAGTTTCTGAGAGTGCTAGCTTTTGGTTAATTTCGGGAACGGGGTCTGTGCAGCGTATGGATTTAATAATACTTTGTGGTACATGTTGCTGCCCAGATTGATCTCGGTACCTAAAAAAGCGCAACAAAGAGCCACCGAAATCGGGGCGTTTTACGAAGGTACCTTTACCCTGCACTTTATACAAAAGGCCATCTTGTACCAGACACTCGATGGCCTTGCGAATCGTGCCAATGGAAACCTTGTACCGCTCCGCTAACACTTGCTCCGTGGCGATAGGCTGGTCGGGGTGCCAGCCTTGCTCGATCAGATTGGCCTGTAGATCCAGCCTGATACGCTCATAATGAGGAATATTGAGTGCATCCAAGGAGTGGGAATAAGGTGTCTGGGGCATAGTTAGAGCATGGGCTAGCGATCAGGACTGGAGAGAATACAAGAGGCATGGGTTTTTACCAAGTATATTGTCCTTGAGCTCCGTCTCGCCCAGCAATTCGTTCATGAACGCCACAGTTGCCTGATAGCTTATTTCCTGTTCATGCTGAGTGTGTGGCCAATCGCTACCCCATACCAATTGACTCTGCATATTTCTATCCAATAACAATTTCAATGCTTCTCGGGCATTGTCCTTGCCTTGATCTGCTGCTCCAAGTCGATAATAGCCAGATACCTTAACCCAATAACGCTCTGGATCAAGTGCATCTAGAAGCTTGAGAAAGTCGGGATCATGGACCCCTAATTGAGGATCAACACGCCCAAAATGATCCAGCACAATCGCTCCTTGATGGTGTTGTAAGGCAGGCATCATATGCAACATATATGCAGGCGGACAATGCAACTCTAACTGCCAGCCAAGTTGGGCTATGTTCGATAAAAAAATTTGCCAGCTTACCTGCGTCAGATCAGGGATGGGCTTTCCAAACAAATTCAACCGGACACCCTCAATGCCCTGTTGTTTCAAGCTTCGCAAAGTCTCAATGTCAGTGTCTTCGGACACCACGGCAATCCCTTTCAAGCGATCGGGGTAGCGAGCAATGGCAGCCAGCATCTGAGTATTATCACTGCCTAGAAAGCTTGGTTGTATCAACACACCATAGTCAAAACCATGCTCGTCCAGATGCTCGATATAGCGTTCAACCGAGGCCGTGTAGCCAGGACGATAGCGAGCATCTGCGACTACTGATTTACTTGCATCAAAGATATGGGCATGTGTGTCCACCTTTTTCATGCGAATACCTCCTGAATGATGAGGGTCGCCAGCAAGGCAGCGCACAATCCGATCGGTACCGCCCTGAACAATAACTTGTTAAAGAGTTCGTTATGATCCATACCGGCGGGCGTGGACCCCAGAATCAAGCTGCCGCCCGAGGAGAAAGGCGAAATAGCCGAAGCCTGTGCACCAACCACAATACAAGCAAATAGCACGACTGGATCACTCCCAGTCGCCGTAGCAATAACTGGCACCACCGGGAAAAGCGTTGGCGTTACCACCCCTAAGGTGCTCGAAAACAACGACATGCAGGCACCGATTAAACACATCGCCAGTGGGATTACCCAAAAAGGGACGGTTGTAGACACGCGTGTGGACAATTCATCGATCATGCCCGCACGGATGGCAACTTCGATCAGCATCCCCACACCACAAATCATGATGAGCGTGGACCAAGGAACCATTGCAATCACTTTTTTCTCATCAGCCAACTTCCACAACAAACTGATCACAGTAAATAGGATGGCAATGAAGGCGATATCCACCTTGGAGTTTAGATAAGCGATCATCTCGCTGTTGGGCAACAGTAGTGTCAGAACTGGTGGAGCCAGAACAGCGACCATTAAGGTCAGAATCAAGAAAATGGATTTCTTCTGCTTGCTGTCAAAAGCCTGGGGCTGGTCAGCAACAATCTCAATGTGATTTTTTCGGAAATTTGTCAGCAAATAGGCCAGAATCACAACGATAGGAATCAGTAGCGTGGCAATGAAAATTACAGTCGCATTAGAAAATGCCTGGGTTGGACTAATGCCAGCTCCTTCCATCAAACCACGAAATATGATGCCGCTTTGAGATGTCATGAAATTGGCGCCTGCCAGAGCGCCATAATTAACGGCCATCCCACCCACCACTTTGCTCATGCCCGTCCTTTGGCACAGGAGTAAAGTCATGGGGGCCATAAAGGCCAAAACTGTGTAAAAACCTGCACCTAAAGCCGCAATAATGGTGGAGGCAATAAAGATTGCCAGCGGCAAAAGCATCGGAAAATGACGGCAGGCGTACAAGAGATGGCTGGCCAGTTTCTCCAGGGCTCCATTGGCCATCGCCACGTTATAGAACAAGGTGACGGAGAAAATAATAAAGAAGATCTTGATAGGCCAAAAACTAATGATTTGTGAGGCCGTCAAATCTAGCCCGAAACAACCAATCAAATATGCGAAAACGATCGCAAACAAGCCGATATTAATCTTGGTTATATAGCCTATGGCTATTGATAACAGGATTGCTATTACGAAAAGCGAAATCATGTCAGTATCCTTTGAACAGATCGGTATCCTATCATCTAGTCATCTATATGTTTATATGAATTAATAGGTGTTTACCCTATGGTCCTCGGGTGGCCCTTTGGTGGGCAGCTTAATGGAGCAGCCTTCGAGCTGAGCTGTGGGATCCGTCGAGCGGGCGTGAGGCGTATGGTGTCTACGGTCAGCTTATAGCTGGGATGCCATCTGTATCGATGTTCATGCACAGCGTTTTTTCGTACAGACAGCAGCGGATCTGTTTCGCGATATGGGCGCGGCGGTGCCCTGACAAGTCGTAAGCGCGTATGTCGCACTCTACGATAGCGTTCGTGATTAGCTTCGGGGATTGTGCCGCTTCCGGTGCTCTGCGCTCAGTTGTACTCTGTGGTGTCATGTAGGGCTCCCAAATTCCCACACCGCGCCGTTTTGTGCAGACATGCGGCCCCTGGCTCTCTTGGCATCGCGGCAATGTAGGCGATGTCTTTATCACTTGTCTGTCAGCGAGTTGCATTAAGGGTGGGAGTGGTTTGCCCATCATAAACGAGCACTTAGAATCACGAACCGCCAAATACGGCGTTTGTTGGTATTACACTAAGGCAAAAATTAGCCATGACCGCCTAACCTCTACTTTTAACGACAGTCCAAAATGGGAGGATTACCTCAGCATGCGTTTCTTTGATTTCAGCTCCTGGCAGAACATGCTTGTAACTCTCATTGGACTCGCGATTTTCACACTCATCAGCATGGGTATCCGCTTGCTCATGATGTTTACAATCCAGCAGCGACGGGAGCGAGCGAACAGGCAGATCAACGAGCGCCTGAAGACTTTGATCGCTGCCTACAAAACGCTTGGAGGGTCGTTCACTGGCACGCTGTGCGTTGACCCAATACATATGCGTGATATCCGCAAGGCGCTTGAGGAAAAAGCGAAAGCCTCGGAGCTCGGCGAGCTGGATAATGACAAGGACAACCTCCTCGGATCTGAGCGTTCGCGCCGTATACGCGACAGCGTGGAAGCCGCTCTCTCAGATATCATCCTTCTTGGTACAGAGGAGCAGGTACGCCTTGCTGCACTTGCCAGTAATCAGCTGGTGGCCGGTGAACGGGTTCAACTTAATGAACTGGTGGTGTTGCTGCGTGACTTCATCCGCCATGCGCTTGATCTTGCTCCTGTACCGGCCGACATCATCATTCCTACCCAGGGGCCGCTTAGGCCTTCGGTGACGGGTGGTCGTGGTTCCAGTGGTTCCGGCGGCAACCGTGGTGGTGGCGGTGGCATGGGGGCCGGTGGAGGCGGCGTGGGAATGGGTATGGGGCTGAGCGCATCCAGTCGCTCGCCGGACGATATGGCAGGCTAGTTCAGTATGCAAAGGAGATGATGGACTTAATAACGACATACCTTGGCCACCATTTTCTGACAGCAGAAATGGCGCTATGTTGAGCCTAAGATCATCGGCTCGGGACGACAGCGTCTCCGGAACGGGGTCTGCGGGATTGGGAGGCTTTGTCGGAAAACGGGTATGTAGAGATCGGGCCTGCGTCGCTTTGTGCGGGGCTTATGCTTGGCGAAAAGCGCCACATGCAGTTTCACCAAAGCGTTAGGTAGCGTGCCTTCATCACAGCGAAACTGTGTCTACAGATTTTGAGCAGGCCCATCAGTCAAAAGATTGAGCGGGCTTTTTTCTTTATGTATTGGGCTGGCCGGTTCTTTTGGAGGCTAAATCAAAGCGCAGATAATATAGAGAAATACACCGCCGAAAAGCCAGCACTTAGTATTGTAATTGCAAGGCTTAGGGCTCGATCAACTCCGCGAGTTCGCCAGGCTAGCACAAGCGACAGCAAGGTAATGATTGGAAGAGGGATAATGACTGGCATGAGGTAGCTTTTCCAATGAGGGAAGCACGAAATGTTAGCACTCAACACAGATAAATTAAGCCCCGCCTTCGACAGATCGGCGGGTTTTTTATTCGGCTGCCGTAATATCCGGTCGCAGTCCTTATCACAGAATACATACCAAGGTTTGGCCTCATAGATAACTGAAATAACGAGGGGCCGGTGAGCAAAATGGCTTTTCAGGTCCAGAGACGATGAGGTCATCATGAGACAGCCTGTTGAGCCGAAGAATGTATCGGTTTGCTGTGCCCGGAGGTTAAAAACCGAGGGTAAAAGATAGAAAATTAGCTTAAATCCGCTCAAACTGCGAGATTGTCGGCTTTTATGCGCCTAGCTATATGGATCAAACAAAGCCTAAAACCCTGATGATATAAGCATGAATATTTCCGTTTGAATGGGGTTGGGCTTCATGCTGATGCTAGAAAAAATCAAAATACGTACCGGTTTAACGGCCGTTTTAGGCTTGTTTTTTATTGCTTTGTTGGCATCTACGCTCTTGGCGTCTTGGGACGCGAAGAAGTCGCATGATGGAGTCCGCAGGCTTCATCTGGTCTCTGTAGAGCAGGTTGATCCTTTGTACCAAGCGCATGGATTGCTTTTACGGGCAAACCTGGCCTTGACTACCAGTTTTCGTGCGGTTCAAGATGGCCTGTTTGATCAGTCGGTGGGAAGCAGGCAGCGTGCGGCCGAGTTTGTAAAAGAGGCTAATGCTCATATTCTTAGTTATTTGGCCGTACCAAAAAGTGATGAGGGGGTGCGCCGAGCCAAGGACGTTGAGGATACTTATCGGGCATTCGTGCAAACGGTGGATGCGCAAATCAATGCATTGGCTGCGCAGAATCTGAGTGAGTACGACAAGGCGAGTCTTGGTGCTAGTCAATCGATTGCAGCTTTTGAAAGGGCTATGCGCCTTTATTTTGAGCGCACTACGGCTGTCAGTACGGATGAGTTGGAGCAGGCGGAGCAACGTTATAGTACGAGTTTATTGATGACAGGGGCTTTGGTGGGGCTGGCTCTAGTGTTACTGGCCATCTGTGCTAACTTCGTCGTGCGAGGGGTAGTGCGTCCCCTGAACGAAGTGACAGCGTTGTTTGATCGAATTGCTACCGGTGATCTGACGATTCATGTAGCGAGTCGATCCACGAATGAAATTGGCTTGTTGATGGCCGCATTAGGGCGCATGCGCGATTCACTGATGCGCACCATTGGGCAAGTGAGACAGGCTGCCATTGAGGTTGACTTGGGGTCTGGAGAAATTGCGTCAGGAAATACGGACTTATCTGCACGCACGGAGCAGCAAGCGGCGTCTTTGCAAGAGACGGCAGCCAGTATGGAAGAGCTTTATTCGACCGTCAGGCAGAATGCCGATAGTGCACAGCAGGCGGATCAATTGGCAGAACAAAGTCGTGCTGTGGCCCAGCGAGGAGGGGAAACAGTCGATTTGGTGGTCCAGACGATGAATGAGATCTCTAGTAGCTCCGAGAAAGTGGCAGAAATTGTGTCTGTCATTGATAGCATCGCTTTTCAGACAAATATTTTGGCGTTGAATGCGGCGGTGGAAGCGGCACGTGCCGGGGAGCAGGGGAAGGGTTTTGCGGTTGTGGCCAGCGAGGTTAGAACCCTGGCTCAACGCAGTGCTCAAGCGGCACGAGAAATCAAGCAACTGATTGATGAGTCATTGGAGAAAGTGTCTGCAGGATCGACACAAGCGAAAGAGGCTGGTGTGACGATGGCCGAAGTAGTGGCTTCTGTAGGCCGGGTCACCGACATCATGGGAGAAATCAATGCCGCCTCTGAAGAGCAGGTGAGTGGGATTCACCAGGTGAATGTGGCTGTATCACAGATGGATACCGTAACACAGCAAAATGCAGCGCTAGTTGAGCAGGCAGCTGCGGCAACTACTGCCCTAAACGAGCAAGCACATCGATTGGTTGAGGCAGTCGCCGTTTTCAAGATATCTCCTGAGGGACGGTCGCTTATCGAGCTTGACGAGTAGATCGGAACTGGATCCAGGCGCATTTTATGTACTGCTTAATGCTTACGGGAAGGGCTGCGGCGGGATAGGATCAGTGATGTTGGCGGTGCAGGCTTATAACACTGCTTGCGGTATGCTGGTCATGCGGAAATGGACAAATAAATCCTTGGGGGCGATATGCGGCCACACATCACTGTTATCACTATTGGGGTCGAGGATCTGAAACGGTCCCTGCGTTTCTACCGAGACGGCCTGGGATTTAAAACAGAGGGCATCGTCGGTGAGGAGTTCGAGCATGGGGCGGTCGCGTTTATCGACATGCAACCTGGTTTGCGTTTGGCGTTGTGGCCGCGCTCAAGTATTGCTCACGATACAGGATTGCCGCTTGGCACTGCCAGCCCGGTCGAGATGACGCTTGGGCATAACGTGGCATCGAAAGCTGAGGTTGATGAAGTAATGGCTTTGGCTGCTGACGCAGGTGGTGTCATTCTCAAGCCAGCTAGTGAGACGTTTTGGGGTGGCTATGCCGGGTATTTTCAGGATCCGGATGGTCATGTGTGGGAAGTGGTATGGAACCCCGCCTGGGAAGAAAGTAGATAGAGCAGGCAAGCCCCGTCGGTGAGGAGGACCAGGCAACAAAAAAGCCCCTCTTGGGGCTTTTTGATAATGGGCTCGTCACGTGAGCTGGCGTATCAGAACGGGAGGCCGGGAAACCGGTCTTTCAACTGTCGGATAAAAGTTTGCCTGGTTGAGATCAGGCGTGCTGTAAATGCTTGGCGATTTTCGACTTTTCTGCGTGCGGGCTCGCGCAACGGAGAAGTGTGTAAGGGGCTACGGCTTGCTTGATTGAGTTTTTCGTAAATAATAAAACCTTTTTATTTTCTTAAATTATCTATCCAGATAGACCTGAAGATTAGGCTTCTTATAATCGTTCTATTTGGAGAGAAATTTGTAGTTTATTGTGATAGTTAAATTGCTCCAGTTAAATGAGAGCTTTTTCATTATACCACTATGAGTTATGTGGTTATTTTGTTGCATCTTGACTTTGCAAATTGCTTTTCCGGACGCTGTTGGTGATTCTGAGCCTTTTGGCTACATAGAGTCGAGTGCACGCCTTAGGTCTCTAGGCTCTGGGCTGACCCCAACAGCGCGTAGATGGCGGTTACAGATGAACCAGATTTCGTCCCTGTCATTAGCCAGGATAAAGAAGGCGTCTGATGTTTCTGACGGGTTGAACATCCCCAGGGCACGATAAGCAGTCTGCATATTGAATCCGCTTTGAAGCGGATAGGGTTTGGGCCCATCTTTCAGCTCTTGAACACGAAGATATAGTCCCGTCTCTAGTGTGATCATTCAAGCCTCGCCTCTAGTTGCGTTGCTTTATTCTAGGAGCACAAGAAGATATTCGCTACAGGCCAAGGCCATTAGATGTAATCAGACTTCACTATATATAACAGAGCAAACACCAATTCATAAAACAGTCTCGGAAGGGGTTTCGAGGCTGCTGCATAAAATTAATAGGTATGGGCAGATACCTATTAAACCGACTCGGTTTTCGAAAAGGAATTGAGTTGATTGCTTTGCAGGCTAGTCCGTAGGGGCTGTATATTGCATGTTCACATTCTGCACTTGGCCTTACATAACAACATACCGGGAGATAGCCAGAAAGTGCGCTGCGCTGCCGGCCAGCACAAATAAGTGCCAAATGCCATGCCAATGCCGGAAGCGTTCATCAAACACAAAGAACACAATCCCGGCGGTATAAATCGCGCCACCTGCCGCTAACCAAGAAAATCCTTGCGAGCCCAGACTGGATTCCAGCGGTCCTAGTGCCAGCAACACAATCCATCCCATAACGGCGTAGATCACCAGCGACAATATGCGTGCAGGCGAACGCGGGCGGATATCCTGAAGAATGCCAATCAGTGCCAAGCCCCAGACCACACCAAACAGACTCCATCCCCAAGGACCTCGCAGCGTTACCAGGCAGAAGGGCGTATAGCTGCCAGCAATCAACAGGTAGATGGAAAAGTGATCCAGCTTGCGGAATACGTTTTTAGCCCGTCCCTTGAAGCAGTGGTACAAGGTGGAAATCAGGTATAGCAGAATGAGTGTGGCGCCATAAATTGCCGTGCTGGTGATACGCCAGGGATCCCCGGTAAAGCTTGCCATGACAATTAGCCAGGATACGCCGCCTACAGCCAGTACTGCGCCGATCAGATGTGACCAGGCATTGAAACGTTCACCGTAATACATGATTCTTTTTTCTCTCCGAACATTCGGCACGCCGATTGCAAGACTGTCGTCGTGGCCGGAAAAAGCTTAGCGCATAAATCAAGCTCCCGTATTGATCTCTATTAGGTCAGCACGGTACATACGTTCGTCGCTTTAGATGAGGAACGCCGGTCGAGGAGTTCAAGACGCAAAACCTTGTGAGCTGTGCCCTCTGATCGTTGCTTGTGTTCTGGCCGGACTTGCTTGCATATCTCTGATGCCTGTCACGTAAACCCCAATACCTGCTGACCAAGCCCAGTTTTAGGATACGGTTTGCGCGACGTGCGCTCATACCTAAAGAGGGTCATCATGAAATTTGTGCTTTACAAGGACAAAAGTGGTGAATGGCGGTGGCGATTCAAGGCCGCGAATGGGAACATTATTTGCGTCAGCTCGGAAGGGTACTCAAGCAAGCAGAACGCGCAGCACAGCATCGATTCTGTGAAGAAAGGGATGGCGGACGCTCCGGTAGTCGAGGAGTAACTACAGACTGTCTTTGAGTCTCTAGGCGTAGCTTTTAGCTCTGTGAATTAAAGAACTCCCTGATAAAAGGGAGTTCAAAGACCTCATCAAGATCCGAGGTCTTTTTTATATGCTGACTCCGCACGGTAGGCGATTCAACAGTTGGCGATCAATCCAGCATCGCTTCAGCCTCAATCTCGATCAACCACTCAGGCTTGGCCAATCTACTAATCAAAATCCAGGAAGAGGGTGGTGGATTGACGGGAAATCGTTTCAGCAGCGCAGCGGCAATTTCGTCCTGCTCTTGCTGTGAGCTTGCATCTTCCCGGATAAAAATCCGCAGCATGATCACCTGATCAATCTTGCCGCCGACTTCGGCCAGGACCCGTTCAATATTGTCCAAGGCGGCGTCTGTTTGCTCGCGCATACCTCCAGCTACCGTTTGTTCCTGGGCGTCTACACCTACTTGGCCAGACAGCATGACGCGGCGGTTTCCAGTGACCACCAGGCCCTGGCTGAAACCGTATTGCAGGGAATTGAATACGGTAGAGGGATTAATAGCGCTTTTTGTCATTTGGATAAATATATAGAAGGTCAATTGAGGTGGCGTGTTCACCCGCTAGAATTACTGATCCATCTACCTACAGAGGCTTTTATGACGAACGACAAATCCACGATTCACGGCAACTGCCTGTGCGGTGCCGTTTCGATCAGTTTTCAGCAGCACAAGCCTTCGATCAGCGCTTGCCATTGCGGCATCTGCCGCAGTTGGTCCGGTGGTCCCTTCTTGTCGCTGGAGTCTCATGAAACTCCGGTGATCGAAGGTAAGGAGCACGTACGTTCCTATGCCTCCTCGGAGTGGGCGGAGCGCAGTTTTTGTGATGTATGCGGTACGCACTTGTTCTACAAGCTCAAGGCAGGTGGCTTCCATGCTATTTCTGCTGGCTTGTTCAAAGAGAGTGGGAGCTGGCCGTTTGAGCTGCAAGTCTTTATTGATGACAAGCCTGACAATTATACGTTCGCTAACAAAACGCGAGAGATGACAGGTGAAGAGGTGGTTAAGCTGTTTTCCTGACCCTGGTTTACGCACAAGGAGAACTCTGTGATGAAAAGACTTCTTTTTCTATCGCTGTCTGCGCTATTGCTTGCTTGCACCTCTTCCAACGCCGACCTGGCGACTCAGGAGGATGTAGACCTGAACAAATACATGGGCACCTGGTACGAGCAAGCGCGTTTGCCCAATAACTTTCAACGTGAATGTGCCGGGGATGTGCAAGCCAATTACGTGATGGAAGCGGACAAGACGATCACTGTCACCAATCGTTGTCAGGGTACGGATGGTGAGGTGAAGGAAGCCATCGGGCAGGGGCGCTTGTCTGCTAGTGTGGAGCCTGCTGATCCGGCGATACTGGAAGTGCGTTTTGCTCCGAAATGGCTGTCCTGGTTTCCTATGGTGTGGGGTGACTACTGGATCATGAAGCTGGAAGGGGATTACCAGTATTCTTTGGTCGGTACGCCGGATCGGAAATACCTCTGGGTCTTGTCCCGAGAAAAACAGGCTGATCCGCAGGTCGTAAGTGACTTGCTGGATTACGCGGCATCCCAAGGCTTTGCGGTTCAAAAAGTGATTTCCACCAAGCAGTAGCATGCATTCGGTAATTGACGCTTTTGCGCCTGCATCAATCAGAACCTCCCCTTAACGTTTTTAGTTATAAGCATGGGGGAATTAGATCGTTTTGAAGAGCTTGCGGCTGTGGTCGAATGGCACGACGGTATGTATCGGACGTGCCATTTTTTTATCGGAATGTTTTTATCATGAAGTCGTTTTTAAGCATTGCCGCGACCCTTACCCTGGCGTTGGTGGCTGGAGTGGCCCAGGCTGATCGTCTGGATGACATCAAGAAAACGGGCGTCTTGAAAGTAGCGTCTTTCGACAGCAATCCACCCTTTGGTTTTGTGGATGAGAAGTCCCGCCAGATCACTGGTCTGGATGTGGATTTTGCTCAGGCTCTGGCTGACAAGCTGGGCGTGAAGCTGGAAGTCTTGCCAACCAACCCGGCCAATCGTGTGCCGCTGTTGACGTCCAATAAAGTAGACCTGGTTTTGGCCAACTTCACCATCACGCAAGAGCGCGCCAAGCAGGTTGATTTCAGCATTCCGTACGTTGCATCGGGCCAGCAGTTCCTGGCTAAAAAAGGCGTCTTGTCCTCGCCCGAGCAGTTGAATTCGCTGCGTATTGGCGTGGATAAAGGGACGGTTAATGAGATCGTCCTGCGTGAAAAATACCCTCAGGCCAAGTTGGTTGCTTATGACGACACCCCCTTTGCCTTTACCGCTTTGCGTAACGGCAATGTGCAGGCCATCACTCAGGATGGTCCCAAGCTGATCGGTCTGTTGGCGAACGTGCCAGACAAGGAAAACTATGAAATTCCGGCCTTCAGCATTTCCGAGGACTTGATCGGTATTGGTATCCCCAAAGGCGAAACAGCACTGAAGTCCTTTGTGGATGAAACCTTGCTGGAGCTGGAAAGCCAGGGCAAGGCACAAGCCATTTATGACGTCTGGTTTGGCCCTCAGTCCAAAACACCGCTGGAGCGTTTGTACCGCATCGGTCAGCAACAGTAAGTCATCACTTGCTTGCAGGCCAGCCTTGAATGTTCAGGCTGGCCTTTTCCTGTTTGTGTTTTCAACAGCGGGATCGCTTGATCCTGCTTTTTGGTGTTTGCTATGCCGTCTTCTGATTTCTGGCTGGCACCCCACTATGTGGGCTGGTTGCTGCAAGGGTTCTGGGTCACGATTCAGATCTCTTTAGTTGTCTCCTTCGCTGCAACTGTTTTGGGTTTTCTGGTGTGTATTGCCAGGTTGTCACCGTTTGCCTGGTTGGCTTGGCCGGTGCGCGCTTATCTGAGTCTGATCCGTAATACACCCTTGTTGGTGCAACTGTTTTTCTGGTATTTCGGTGCCTCGGCCTTGATGCCTCCGGGGCTGGTTCAATGGTTGAACACCCAACATGTCCTGCAACTGGTCTTGTTCGATGTGCATTGGCCCAGTTTCGAGATGCTGGCCGCCTTGGTAGGTTTGACGATTTACACCACGGCTTTTGTTGCTGAAGAATTTCGCTCTGGTGTGCGGGCAGTGCGCAAAGGCCAGTGGGCCGCAGCCGCCTCCTTGGGCATGTCTTCCATGCAGGTTTGGCGCTATGTGGTGATGCCGCAGGCCTTGCGAAATACCTTTCCCTCGCTGATCGGGCAGTACATGAATGTCATCAAGAACACCTCGCTGACCATGGCGATTGGCCTGGCAGAGCTGTCTTATGCATCCCGTCAGGTGGAAACCGAAACCTTCAAGACCTTCCAGTCCTTTGGGATTGCAACGCTGCTGTATGTCTTGCTGGTCATGCTGGTTGAAGTGGGTGGGCAGTGGTTGCAACGCCACCGCCTGCAAGTGCGAGGTGGGCTGTAATGAACTTCGACGTAATCCATGACAATCTGCTTTATTTTCTGGTGGGGGCGTATCCGCATGGCCCGTTAGGCGGTGCGGCGTTGACACTCTTGTTAAGCGTGCTCTCGGCAAGCTTGTCGGCCATTTTGGGGCTGGTGTTTGGGGTGGCTCTGGTGTTGACGCGCGGTGTCGCGCATACCGCTTTGCTGCTGTTCCTGGGCTTGTTCCGCGCCATCCCTGTGATCATGCTGATTTTCTGGGTGTATTTTTTGCTGCCCATTCTGTTCAAGGTGGATGTGCCGGGTCTGTTTACCGTGGTCTGCGCCTTGTCTTTGATTGGCGGTGCGTATCTGGCGCACTCGGTGTTTGCGGGCATCAGCAGCTTGCCCGCGGGGCAATGGCAAGCGGGCAAGGCCTTGGGCCTGAAAACTGCCCAAATCATGAAGTCCATCATCCTGCCGCAAGCCTTGCCGGTGATGCTGCCTTCTTTTATTAATCAGTGGGTTGCCTTGATCAAGGATACGTCGCTGGCCTATGTCATTGGCGTGGCGGAACTGTCTTTTGTGGCCACTCAGGTCAGTAATCGGGTCATGGTGCACCCCACTGAAATTTTCTTGTTTGTCGGGCTGATGTACTACGTGATTTGCGCAACGCTGGAGTTGATTGCGAATCGGGTGGCCCGACGTTATGACAAACATCTGCGACTGGATGGCAAATGATCCGTATCGATAGTGTTTCCAAGTGGTATGGCACGTTTCAGGTGCTCAAGGATTGCACGGCCCAAGTGGACCGTCAGGAAGTGGTGGTGGTGTGCGGGCCTTCGGGCTCGGGCAAGTCCACCTTGTTGAAAACCGTCAATGGTCTGGAACCGTTTCAGCAGGGCACGATTGTTGTGGATGGGATTTCTGTCGGTGACCCGGCAACGAATCTGCCAGACTTGCGCAGTCGGGTCGGGATGGTTTTTCAGAACTTCGAGCTGTTTCCGCATTTAAATATCTTGGCCAATCTGACTTTGGCACAGCGTAAAGTGCTGGGCCGGGAGCGGGACGAAGCGAATGATCGGGCTTTGCTGTACCTGGATAGGGTGGGCCTGAAAGCGTTGGCGGATCGTTATCCAGCTAGCTTGTCGGGCGGGCAGCAACAGCGTGTCGCCATTGCACGGGCCTTGTGCATGGACCCGGTCTGCATGCTGTTTGATGAGCCTACCTCGGCCTTGGACCCGGAAATGGTCAACGAGGTGCTGGACGTGATGGTCAGCTTGGCGGAAGAGGGGATGACCATGATGTGCGTGACCCATGAGATGGGCTTTGCCCGCAAGGTGGCGGATCGGATGGTTTTCATGGATCAGGGCCAGATTCTGGAAGACGTCTCCACGGATGTGTTTTTTGGTGATCTGGACGGTCGACCACAGCGAGTGCAAACCTTTTTGTCCAAGGAGCTGCGGCTGTAGCTTGTTTCTTTGTTTGGCAGCTAGGCTGATGATTGCCAAGCCATAGAGTCCGCATCTATAAAAAAAGCCCGCCTGTTGAAAAATTGGCGGGCTTTTTTACGGGCGAGTAAACCAGGCTTGATGAAACAGGGCGAATGACATGCTTGTCCGGCCTGGAGTGTGTCGCTATGTTGCTCAGGATTGCTGAGCGGGTGTGTCGAACGATTGCAGCAGAGATTCTGATGCCAGTACGGCACGGCGCGCCTGTTCGTGCTGATCATGCAGGGCCAGGTAACGTGCTTCGGCCTCATCGCCTCGTGTTACATCCCATTTGTATGACTGCGCTACGTAGTTTGCGTACCAGATGGACTCGGCTACGGTCATACCTACAAACACTTCATTGTCGTCCTGATCTTGAGACAGGGCGCGGATACCAGATAAATACGCCCGTTCACGGGGCTGAAATTCCAACATAAGACTCCTTAGATAAGCCCCCATTGTAGTAGGTGGGGAGAATCAAGCCAGAGTCACGCCGAACTGCCTGGAAAGAACACCCTGACTATGGCGCATCAAGCGGGCATGGCCACCTTCTTCAGCCTGTATGCCAAGGCAGGCCGTGTCAGTCCCAGCCTGCGCGCGGCTTCTGAAATATTTCCGTTCGTTTTCTTCAGCGTCAGCTGGATGATTTGTTCTTCCAGATCATCCAGATTGAAAGGCGTTTCCAGCAGATGCTCCAGATATTGCGTCTGGTTCGCGCTGAAACAGGACTCTTTCGCCATAAAGCCCTGCGTGTTCAAACTGCTCAGATACTGCAAGGCACTTTTCTGTTGTGGAAACAGGTGGTGGGTTTCGATTTCGTGATTGTGCTCGGTCAGGATGACGCCACGTTCAATCATGTTTTCGAATTCGCGGATATTGCCTGGCCAGTCGTATTGCATCAGCAATTCCCGGCTGCGGTCACTCACTCCTAGTACGTGCTTTTTGTACATGCTGGAGTATTTGTTCAGAAAGTATTCGGTCAGCAGCGGAATGTCTTCTTTACGCTCGCGCAGCGGCGGAATATGAATGGGAAAGACATTCAGGCGGTAGTACAGGTCGGCACGGAAGGTGCCTTTCTGTACGGCTTCGGCTAAATCCTCGTTGGTGGCTGCCACCACGCGCACGTCGATATGGCGAGTGTTCTCATCGCCCACGCGTTCCAGTTCCTGTTCCTGCAAGACACGGAGCAGGGCGGCTTGGGAGCGTGGCGACAGCTCCACGATTTCATCCAGAAAGATGGTGCCGCTCTGGGCGCGCTCAAAACGACCGGGGCGGGATTTATGCGCGCCGGTATAAGCGCCTTTTTCGACACCAAACAGCTCTGACTCAATCAGCTCCGGGGGAATGGACGCACAGTTCACTGCAACAAAGGGTTGATCTGCCCGGTCGCTGGCGGCGTGCAGGCCGCGCGCGAAGGCTTCTTTCCCTACGCCGGTTTCCCCCAACAGCAGCACGGAGACTTTGCTTTGCGCCGCCTTTTCCAGCAGATGACAGGCGGCCTGGTAAGCAGCAGACTGGCCAATGGAGTTAGGCAAGGTGAAGTTGGCGCTGGAGTGTTTGAACTCCTGTTCGCGCAACTTCACCAGTTCACATCGCAAGGCAAACAGTTCGTCCTGGACCGGATCGGGCAGCATGAAGCGGTCAATCTCGGGGTCATCATCTTCCCATTCCTCGGCTGGCTTGCCCACGATCTTGCAGTGGCTATGACCCATGGCGCCGCATTGGGTTTCTTTGTAGATGATGCTCTTGCCCATATAGAAGCTGGTGTAGCCGCTGGCATAGCCCAGCAAGCTCCAACAGACCGGCTCGCTGGATTGGCCGTGTTCTTTCTGGTGATTGCTGACTTCATAGGAGTCAAACCAGTCAAATTCGCCGTAGTACTGGCCTGCGTCGCGGTCAAAGGTCAGGGCGGTGGGCACGACTTTGACCATGCCGCGGATGGTGTGCATTTGCGGGCCAGCCAAAAAGGTTTCTTTCAGTGACAGGTCCGGGCGCACTTTTTGTGAGACCTCGGCATCTTTCATACCCGCGTGGTAGCCAAAGCGCATCAGAAAGTATTTGGCACGCTCGCTGCCCAAAGAGGCAATCAGCTCCTTGCGTAGCTGGCCAAAACCGCTGGCGTGCAGCAAGAGCATGCGTTGCTCGCCAAACCATATTTTGCCTTCCCGCGCATCAAAACGAATGGCGTCGATCAGGTCCTGACTTAATGGCAGTGTGAGTTCAGTAGCCCCCATGGCTGTCTCCATCCTGTGATTTCTTATTGTGGTTTTGAGTGTTCTAAAACCAGTATGCCGCCTGTCTTTCCAGTGACTCAAGGAAAACATAATAGTGTCCAGAGGACGGATAAAACCGTTTTTTCTAGGGTTTTACCCTAGCTCAGCATTTGATGAAAACGTCGCTAAACACTTGATCAAATGATCAATTTTCCTGCCGTCACCCCTTCGCAGGCCGCATTCCTTCTAGGCCGGCTTTCACCTATCTCTTTAATCCTAAAGGGTTAAATCCTTCAAATTTAAAGTTGGCACGCGGTTTGCTATGAACAGGCTGTGGACACTCATGCAACAGCTTGATCAGGAGGAGAACAGATGTCAGACACGAGCTTGCCCACTTTGACAAAGTACGTACGCGTACGCAGTCCGGCCAATGCCCGTTTTGTGGAATTTGATTTTGCCATCGGCCAGCCGGACCTGTTTGTGGAACTGGTCATGCCGCCGGCGGCGTTTGAGCAGTTTTGTCTGCAAAACAATGTCCAGCCCATGAGCGATGAGCAAATGCGGGTCAATGACGAGAACGAAGAAAAATGGCGTTTTGGTTATGACACTTTGGTCGGTAACAGTCGTCAGGCTGAAGCCCAGTAGGTTTTATTCAGGAGAACAAGAGGATGACATTAGAAATTAAAACGGCCAGTTTGCAGCCCGTGCGGCAAACCTTTGCCAACGTGGCCCGCCGCTTTGGCGAAAAACCGGCCACGCGCTACCAGGAAGCCACATACGACGCCCAGGCGACGGCCAACTTCCATTACCGACCCCTGTGGATGCCGGACAAGACCCTGAACGACCCCACACACACCGCCATTCAAATGAAGGACTGGTATGTGTTCCGTGACCCTCGTCAGTTCTACTACGGTGCTTACGTGCAAAACCGTGCCCGCATGCAGGAATCGGCTGAAACCAATTACGGCTTTTTTGAAAAGCGGGAACTGGCCCAGTATCTGAGCGAGGACGTCAAAGCCAAGGTCACCCGCTTGCTGCTGCCTTTGCGTCACATCGAGCAAACCGCCAACATGAATTTCATGTCCGGCTCGGCTTACGGGTATGGCACCACCATTACCCAAGCCTGTCTCTATGCCGGGATGGACTCGCTGGGTATGGCGCAATACGTCTCCCGTATTGGGCTGCTGATTGATGGCAATAGCGCCGATTCCCTGAGCCAAGCCAAAGAGGCCTGGATGCAGGATGCGGCCTGGCAAGGTCTGCGCGCCTTGTGCGAAAAAACGCTGGTCCAGAAAGACTGGTTTGAACTGCTGTTGGTGCAGTCCTTGCTGATCAATACCGTGGTGCATCAAGTGGTGTATCAGGGTCTGGTCGCGGATCTGGCCAAGGAAGGCGGCCGCGATCTGGATATGCTGCTGGAGTTCATGCTGGAGTGCCATAAAGACCTGTCCAACTGGAGCGATAGCGTCTTCAAGATCGCGGCGGCTGAAAGTGAGGAAAACAAGCAGCAACTGCAAAGCTGGTTGAATCAGTGGCTGCCACAAGTGCAAGCCGCCTTCATGCCCTACATCCAGGCTGCCTTTACCGACCAGGCGGATCAGGTCTGGGAGCAAGCGCAGGAAACCATTGCCAAACGCATCACTAAAGCAGGCTTGAGCCTGGGTGGAGAAGCCTGATGACATCCAAGGTTTATATCGGTCTGCAAGACAACGACATGTCGCGCTACATCGTCGAGGCCATTGAAGAAGACAACCCGGACGCCACGGTGATTTATCAGCCAGCCATGATCCGCATTGAATGCGTAGGCCAACTGACCGTCAAGCGCGAGACCGTGGAAGAAAAGTATGGGCAGCAGTGGGACATGCAGGAGCTGCATCTGAATCTGATCACCTTGGGTGGCAACGTGGATGAAGATGAAGACCGCTTGTTTTTGCACTGGAACAGCTAAATCAGAAAAGGGGGCAACATGGCCACGAAAAAACTAAATATCAAAGACAAATATCGCTACCTGACTCGTGACCTGGACTGGGAATTCAGCTACCAGGATCGCAAGGACGCCTTCCCCTACGAGGAGTTTGAGGGCATCAAGATTACCGATTGGTCCAAATGGGAAGATCCGTTCCGTCTGACAATGGACGCGTACTGGAAATACCAGGCCGAAAAAGAAAAGAAGCTGTACGCCATTTTTGATGCCTTCGCGCAGAACAATGGCCAGATGAATATTTCCGATCCGCGTTACTTGAACGCGATCAAGGTGTTCCTGACCGCGGTGACTCCGCTGGAATACCAGGCTTACCAGGGCTACTCCCATGTGGGACGTCAATTCAGCGGCATCGGCGCACGTATTGCGTGCCAGATGCAGTCGATTGACGAGCTGCGTCACGTCCAGACGCAGGTTCACGCCATGAGCCATTACAACAAGTTTTTCAATGGCTTCCAGGACTGGAGCCATATGCACGACCGCGTCTGGTACCTGTCCGTGCCCAAGTCCTTTTTTGAAGATGCCCGTGCTGCCGGCCCCTTCGAATTCCTGCTGGCGATCAGCTTCTCCTTCGAGTACGTGCTGACCAACCTGTTGTTCGTGCCCTTCATGTCAGGTGCAGCCTACAACGGCGACATGGCTACGGTGACTTTCGGCTTTAGCTCGCAGTCGGACGAAGCACGCCACATGACACTGGGCCTGGAAGTGATCAAGTTCCTGCTGGAGCAGCACGAGGACAACGTGCCTATCGTTCAGCAGTGGATCGACAAATGGTTCTGGCGCGGCACCCGCCTGCTGTCCGTGGTCGGCATGATGATGGATTACATGCTGCCCAACAAGGTCATGTCCTGGAAGGAAGCCTGGGAGGTCTATTTCGAACAGGCTGGTGGTGCACTGTTCAAGGATCTGGCCCGTTACGGCATCCGCATGCCCAAGTACAGCGAAGTGATCGAAAAAGAGAAAGAGCACATCTCGCACCAGGCCTGGTGGATCTTCTACAACTTCGGTCACGCTGCCGGTTTCCACACCTGGATCCCCAGCGACGAGGAACTGGATTGGCTCAGCGCCAAGTACCCCGATACCTTCGACAAGTACTACCGCCCACGCTGGGAAATGGCCAAGAAGATGGAAGCCGAAGGCAAGCGCTTCTATTCCAGCGGTCTGCCACAGCTGTGCCAAGTATGTCAGGTGCCCATGACCTTTACCGACATGGAAAAACCCGACGAAATCACCTACCGCCAAAGCCATTACAAGGGCGAGCGCTATCACACGTGCTCGGACGGCTGCCGCGACATTTTCGAGCACGAGCCTGAAAAGTACATCCAGGCCTGGCTGCCGGTGAACCAGATCCTGCAAGGTGGCTGCGGTGGCCCCGAGCTGGAGAAGATCCTGAGCGACTACTACCAGTTGAACGTGGGTGTCGACAATATGGACTTCAAGGGTTCGGTGGACGAAGCGCGCTGGAACGAATGGAAAGGAGTGACGGCCTAGTCACACGAGAAAAAGGGCAGTGCCTCGGTGGGCACTGCCACTACCTATAAAAATTGGAGATCAATATGGCAGTTACTGCAATTACCCCGGACTACCAAGGCTATGCGCGCGACCAGCAGTCGCACTATGGCGACAGCATGTTGCTGTATATAGGCTGGGACGAGCACCTTTTGTTCTGCTCGGCCAAGGCCTTTCTGGTTCAGCCCGACATGACCGTGTCTCAGATGATCCAGCAACTGTTGCCTGCCGGCTTTGCCCAGCACCCTGACTTTGAGCAGATCGAATGGAGCAAGGTGCAATGGAATCTGAATGGCGAAGCCGTTGAGCTGAATCCGGACGACACCTTGGGTGCCAAGGGCTTCGATCACAAGTCCTTGTTGCGTTTCAAGACCCCTGGCCTGAATGGCTACAAGGGTACGGGCGTATAAGAGGCGGAGGCAGCAATGACGTATCAGGTAACCGTAGAACCCACAGGTGATGTGGTAGAGGTGGAAGATGGACAAACCTTGTTGGACGCTGCGTTGCGACAAGGGGTTTGGTTGCCTTTTGCCTGTGGACATGGCACGTGCGGCACCTGCAAGGTGCAGGTGCTGGAAGGCTATGCAGACGCAGGTGATGCGTCCAGCTTTGCCTTGATGGATTCGGAGCGGGACGAAGGCAAGCTGCTGGCTTGCTGTTGCCTGCCCGAATCCGATATGGTCATCGAGGCCGATATCGACGTAGACCCGGACTTCCAGGGCCTGCCGGTGGAGGACTATCAGGGCAAGGTCGTCCTGATTGAAGACTTGTCACCCACGATCAAGCACATCCGTCTGGAGCTGGATCGCCCGATGGCGTTTCAGGCCGGGCAGTACATCAACCTGCATGTGCCGTCCATTGACAGCACCCGTGCCTTCTCCATCGCGAATCCGCCGTCCATGAGCGGCATTATTGATTTGCATGTACGCAAGGTAGAGGGGGGCGCAGGTACGACGTGGCTACACGAGGAACTGGAAGTGGGGCAGTCTTTGGACGTGTCCGGCCCTTACGGTCAATTCTTTGTGCGCAAGTCTGATACGCAAGGCGCGATTTTCATCGCTGGTGGCTCGGGTCTGTCCAGCCCCGAATCCATGATTATGGACATGCTGGAAGAGGGCGATACCCGTCCGATTTATCTGTTCCAGGGTGCACGCAATAAAGCCGAGCTGTATCACGCGGATCATTTCTATCAGCTGGCTGAAAAGCACGACAATTTCCACTACATTCCGGCCTTGAATGCGCCTTTGCCGGATGATGCCTGGGAAGGCTTTGTGGGCTTTGTGCATGAGGCCGTGGGGCAGTTCTTCGAACAGCGCTGTTCTGGCAACAAGGCCTACTTGTGTGGTCCGCCTCCCATGATCGAAGCCGCTATCTCCACCTTGATGCAAAGCCGCCTGTTCGAGCGTGATATTCACATGGAGCAGTTCCTGACAGCCGCGGATGGCGCCACCGGCAAGGTGCGCTCGGCGCTGTTCAAGCGTATCTAAGTACTTGAGTGTTACCACCAGTCGGGCCTTTTTGTAATGAAAAGGCCTGCTGGTGAAATCAACAGGGTGGCGGCCCGTTACTCAGGGCACTGTGCCCCGGAATCAGCCAGGGCGGTTTCTCCGCATACATCTCCTCAATAAAGGCATGCATCTGGGCGATGTACCAGGAATTGTCGTTTTTCCTGTGGCTGAAAATGATGGGCGAAGTCACTTTCTCGTCGTCAATCAGCCGGTACACCAGATCGCTGCGTATCTGTGCTGCGGAGGGAATCAGGCATAGTCCTACGCCGCCGGCAACCAGGCCCATGGCGGTCTGTAATTCCATCACTTCATGGACTTCAGTGGGGAAGATGGCGTTGTCATGCAGGATATTCAGCACATGATCGGCAAAGCTGGGGCGTGGGGACTTGGGATACACAATGAAGGCGTGATCGGCGATGACCTGCAAGGACACCGGCCCCCGATCCTTGGCCAGGTCAATTTTCGGCGGAATCGCCAGCACCAGGCGCTCTTCACGCAAGACAGTACGGCACACCGCGCTGTCATGAATACGCACACGTCCAAAAGCAATGTCAATGCGTCCGGCGCGCAAGGCGGCAATCTGCTGGCTGCTGGTTAGCTCCAGAAAGTGAAATCGGATATCCGGGTAGGCGTGGCGAAATTTCTGAATCAGGATGGGCAGGCCGCCGTACAGGGTGGAGGCCACGAAGCCAATCGATAATTGCGGGCGCTGGTTCAGACCGACTTCGGTGGTCGCCGCTTTCATGACTTCCACACGATTGAGTAACTGCAGTGATTGCTCGTAAAAGATGCGGCCCGCCTCAGTCAGTTGCAGGGGGCGGCTTTCGCGTGACAGCAGCAAAACATTGAGCTCTTGTTCCAGCAACTGAATCTGTCTGCTGAGTGCAGGTTGGGCAATGTGCAACTGCTCGGCAGCGCGAGTGAAATTGCGCGCTTTGGCGACCGCAACAAAGTAGCGGATTTGTTTCAAGTCCATATGCTTTGCCCGTGGTCCAGATCCAGAAAATCCGAACCAATATATCACCTATCTCGACCATCCAAGCTTCAAGCATATGCCTGACAGGCTCTAGGGTTAACGATAGGTTTTGTCTTTTGCTTTCTTCAAGCTACTGATTTTATTCATAAAAAAACAAACTATAGCATTTTGCTATAGAGCGGGACCGATATTGTATTGGAAGCCCGCTGGTGCAAAGACTGTAATGAAAGCCATGCAGAACAGCCCCGAATTACCTGGCTAAAGTGGGCTGGGCAGTATCAGCTCGACGGTGCCCCTATCGGGCTTGAATCAGACTCAAGGTTCAGCCAGCAATACGCTGCCATGAGTCAGTCCGGTCTCAATCCGGAGCGATTTTTCTTTTTCTACACGCGTACTTGCTATGCCTTCATGGGCATGGGCAGGGACGGCTGCAACTCTCATAAAGGCCACATCATGTCAGTCCTTATGGATAAAACCAAAGATATCAGGCACTTGCTTGATACCGCCCTGGAAGAAAACAAAGAAACAGGCGTGTATCGCTGCCGTCGTGACATCTTCACGAATCCGGATCTGTTCGAGCTGGAGATGAAGCATATTTTTGAAGGTAATTGGGTCTACCTGGCGCATGAAAGCCAGCTGCCCAATGTGAATGATTACTTCACTACCTATATTGGTCGTCAACCCGTGTTTTTGACGCGTGGTAAAGACGGTGGCTTGAATGCCTTTATCAATGCCTGTGCTCACCGTGGAGCCATGTTGTGCCGTCGCAAGCATGGCAATAAAGGCAGCTTTACCTGTCCTTTTCATGGCTGGACTTTCAATAATGCGGGCAAGCTGCTGAAGGTCAAGGACGAGAAAAATACCCAGTATCCCGAGCAGTTCAATACCGAAGGCTCGCACGACTTGAAGCGTGTCGCGCGCTTTGAGAACTATCGCGGCTTTCTGTTTGGCAGCCTGAATCCGGATGTGGTGTCCCTGGACGAGTATCTGGGTGAAACCAAAGTCATCATCGATCAGATCGTGGATCAAGCCCCTGAAGGCCTGGAAGTGCTGCGCGGCAATTCTTCCTATATCTACGATGGCAACTGGAAGCTGCAGATGGAAAACGGCGCGGACGGCTACCACGTCAGCAGCGTGCACTGGAATTACTCCGCCACCATGGGTCGCCGCAAAGAGGGCGGTACGCAAGCGGTGGATGCGAACGGCTGGAGCAAGAGCCTGGGCGGCGTGTATGGCTTTGATTACGGGCATATCCTGCTGTGGACCAAGACCATGAATCCAACTGTGCGTCCGGTCTACGAGCACCGCGAGGAGCTGAAGCAGCGTCTGGGCGAGGACCGTGCCGAGTTCATCGTCAACCAGACCCGCAATCTGTGCCTGTACCCGAACGTCTATTTGATGGATCAGTTCTCTACCCAGATTCGGGTAACGCGTCCCATCAGCGTGGACAAGACAGAAGTCACCATCTACTGCTTTGGCCCCAAAGGTGAAAGCGCCGAGCAACGTGCCATCCGTATCCGTCAATACGAAGATTTTTTCAACGTGTCCGGCATGGGGACGGCAGACGATCTGGAAGAGTTCCGCGCCTGCCAGGAAGGTTATGCCGGTATTGCGGCGCCCTGGAATGATTTGAGCCGAGGTGCGCCTTTGTGGGTGCACGGGCCGGATGAGAATGCCACTGCCATGGGCATGAAGCCCTTGATCAGCGGGGGGCGCAGTGAAGACGAAGGCTTGTTTGTCTGCCAGCACGAGTACTGGGCCAAGACCATGAGCCAGGCGTTAAAAGCAGAAAACGGGGAGGCCTAAACCATGAACGCAACGTATCACTCAATTTGCGCCTTCCTGTATCGCGAAGCCCGCTTGCTGGACGATCGCCAGTGGGATGAATGGTTGGAGTGCTATAGCCCCAACGCTCAGTACTGGATGCCTTGCTGGGACGATGATGATCAGCTGACCGAAGATCCGCATAGCGAGATTTCCTTGATCTTTTACCCCAACCGTAACGGTCTGGAAGATCGGGTGTTCCGCATCAAGACCGAGCGCTCCGGTGCTTCCACACCTGAGCCGCGTACCGCTCACATGCTCAGCAATATAGAGATTCTGGCCGAGCGTGATGGACAGGTGGATGTTCGCTACAACTTTTTGACGTTGAACCATCGCTACCGGGTGACGGATCAGTTCTTCGGCACGATTTACCTGACCTTGTCGCCTCAGGAGCAGAGCTGGTTGATTGAGCAAAAGAAGGTGGTGCTCAAGAACGACTACATCCGTCAAGTGATTGATGTGTATCACATTTAAAGTCGGGGGCTAGCCGTGAACAGCTATCGTATTGCGCTGAATTTTGAGGACGGTGTCACCCGTTTCGTGGATTGTGGTGAACACGAGAAAGTGCTGGATGCCGCGTATCGCCATCAGATCAATCTGCCCATGGATTGCTCGGACGGGGTGTGCGGCACCTGTAAATGTCAGGCCGAAAGTGGTCAGTATGAGCAGGGCGACGATTATATCGAGGACGCCCTGACGCAAGAGGAGGCGGACAAGGGTTTGGTCTTGACCTGCCAGATGATTCCCAAGTCGGACTGCGTGATTGCCGTGCCGATTTCATCGGGTGTGTGCAAGACGGCCGTGGCCAAGTGGCAGGGGCAGGTGTCGGAATGCCGTCAGTATGAGGATGCGGCGTACGAGCTGAAGATTGATGCCGCCGATGAAGCCTTGCCTTTTCTGCCCGGGCAGTACGTGAACATTACGGTGCCCGGCGGGCAGGCGCATCGTTCCTATTCCTTTAGCTCTGCACCGGGCGAGTCGCGCTTGAGCTTCTTGATCAAGCAGGTTCCGGGCGGTCTGATGAGCTCCTGGCTGGCGGCGCAGCCGCTAGGTCAGCAGGTGGAAATGACGGGGCCTTTGGGCAGTTTTTATCTGCGACAGGTGACGCGCCCCTTGTTGTTCCTGGCTGGTGGCACGGGCCTGGCTCCGTTTTTGTCCATGCTGGAAGTCCTGGTCAAGCAAGGCTGTACGCAGCCTGTGCATCTGGTTTATGGCGTCACCCGTGATCAGGATCTGGTGATGTTGGCTGAGCTGGATTCCTATACCCAGCGTTTGCCCGGATTCAGTTACACCACCTGCGTGGTGGACCCGGAATCCAGCCACGAACGTAAAGGCTACGTCACCCAGCACTTGGATCTGGCGCATTGGCATGAAGGGCAGGTGGATGTGTACCTGTGCGGGCCGCCACCCATGGTGGATGCGGTCAGCCAGTTCATTGATGCGCAAGCCCATGCTCCTGCGAATTTCTATTACGAAAAATTCATCACCAGCCAATAAATGTATTCAAGCAGCACCCCCTTTGCGGGGCGCCCTGTGTTGGATGACTCCTACAAGGAAAGATCATGACTGCGCCTGTGCGTTTTCATCAAAAAGTGGCCATTGTGACGGGTGCGGCCCAAGGCATTGGCCGTCGCGTTGCCGAGCGCTTGCAGGCCGAAGGAGCCTGGGTGCTGGCTGTAGACCGCTCTGAGCTGGTGCGGGAACTGGCCAGCGAGACGGTCCTGACGCTGGAAGTGGATCTGGAAACCGTTGAAGGTGCGCAGGCTGCGGCCCAGGCGGCGCTGGATAAATGGGGGCGTATTGATATTTTGATCAATAACGTCGGGGGAACGATCTGGACGCGCCCGTACGAGCACTACACACCGGCACAGATCGAGGCCGAGATACGCCGCTCCCTGTTTCCAACCCTGTGGTCCTGTCATGCCGTTTTACCCAGCATGCAGGAGCAGGGTAGTGGGGCCATTGTGAACGTGTCCTCGATTGCCACTCGCAGCATTAACCGCGTGCCGTATGCAGCGGCTAAAGGGGGTGTCAATGCCTTGACCGCCTCATTGGCTTTTGAGAATGCCCAGCGCGGTATTCGGGTCAATGCTGTCTCGCCCGGCGGGACCGAGGCACCTCCGCGGCGTATTCCCCGCAATACCCAGAACCAGGAAGATCCCCAAGAAGCGATCTGGTATCAGCAGATTGTGGATCAGACCGTGGCCAGCAGTTTGATGAAGCGTTACGGCAGCCTGGATGAACAGGCCGCCAGCATTTTGTTTTTGGCCTCGGATGAGGCTTCGTATATCACCGGCACTGTCTTGCCAGTAGGAGGCGGCGACCAGGGCTGATCAAACGATGCAGGCGGCTTGTAGAGCGAATGGCATCAAGACAAAAAAACTCCATTTGGGGGAGACAAATCATGAAAACACTAGAAGTTAATGAAGTGATTGAGCAGGCGCGCTTCGGGCGCTTTCACTGGATGGTGATGAGCCTGTGTGCCTTGTTGCTGATATTTGATGGCTATGACTTGTTCATTTACGGTGTGGTCTTGCCGGTGCTGATGGATGAGTGGAATCTGACGCCAGTACAAGCTGGAGCCTTGGGTAGCTACGCCTTGTTTGGCATGATGTTTGGCGCTTTTGTGTTCGGGCCGTTGGCAGACAAGATTGGCCGCAAAAAAGGCGTGACGATCTGCTTTGCCTTGTTCAGTCTGGCTACCTTCCTGAATGGCTTTGCGAGCTCACCGACCGAGTTTGGTGTCTACCGTTTTCTGGCCGGCTTGGGCTGTGGCGGCTTGATGCCCAACGCCGTGGCCTTGATGAATGAGTATTCGCCCAAGCGTTCGCGCAGCACCTTGGTCGCCATCATGTTCAGCGGCTATTCATTGGGTGGCTTGTTATCGGCAGCGATTGGCATCTACATGCTGCCTCGCTTTGGTTGGCAGTCCATGTTTTTCTGTGCGGCCATTCCGCTGTTGCTGCTGCCTTTTATTGTCTGGAAACTGCCGGAGTCACTGGCGTTTCTGATGCGCCAGGGGCAAGAGGAAAAAGCACGCCGCATTGTGCACACCTTGGCCCCTGAAATGGGTGTGTCCCAAGATACCGTCTTGACCTTGCATGAGCAGAAAAAGACGGGTGTGCCCATGCTGGATCTGGTCAAGGAAGGGCGCTTGCTTGGCACCTTGATGATTTGGGTGGCGTTTTTCTGCTGCCTCTTGATGGTCTATGCACTGGGTTCCTGGTTGCCAAAATTGATGGCCAACGCGGGCTATAGCCTGGGTTCCAGCTTGTCCTTCCTGGTGGCCTTGAACCTGGGCGGCATGTTTGGTGCGATTCTGGGTGGTTGGCTGGGGGATCGTTTCAGCTTGCCTAAAGTGGTGGCCTGGTTCTTTCTGGTGTCGGCGGTGTCCATTACCTTGCTAGGTTTCAAGAGCCCGACTCTGGTGCTGTATGTGTTGATCGTGATTGCCGGTGCAACCACCATTGGCACGCAGATCCTGCTGTACGCCAATACTGCGCAGTTCTATCCCTTGTCCATGCGTTCCTCGGGACTAGGTTGGGCTTCAGGCGTGGGGCGGATCGGTGCGATTGCCGGGCCTTTTCTGGGCGGCACGCTAATGGCGGCCAAGTTGCCCTTGCAGATGAACTTCATGGCCTTTGCCGTGCCGGGTGTCGTGGCAATGCTGGCTTTCCTGGTGTTTATGGTGTCCTTGCGTTCATCGCCCAAAGTGGCGCTGAATGCCGTGGCCGGTTGAGAGGGCTGAATTTTAAAGCTGACTGGAGTAAAGTTCATACACACTGTTTTCAATCGACGAATGCCAGCCTTTCAAATTGAATGGCTGGCATTATCTATGGAGCCTGCCGGAATCATGACCGCTAGTAGTCTTTTGCTGTTTCTGCCCGCCTGTTTTGCCCTGAATATGGCCTTCGGACCCAATAATCTGCTGTCCATGACGGTAGGGGCCAAGCAAGGGGTGTCGACTGCCATGGTAGCGGCCATGGGGCGTCTGGTCGCCTTTGCCATCATGATTGTGGTGGCGGCCTTGGGAATGGGAACCTTGTTGATGGTTTCGGAGACGGCCTTTACCGTGGTCAAGCTTGCGGGAGCGGCGTATCTGATCTGGCTGGGTATCAAGGTGCTGCGTGCCAGTAACAAAACATCAGCAGAGCAAACCGAGGTGAGCAAAAAAGATATCTGGGGCCTGGTGCGCCAGGAGTTCTTTGTGGCTATCGGCAATCCTAAAGCCATTCTGATCTTCACCGCCTTCTTCCCGCAGTTTGTAGATATGAACAACTATTGGGCTAGCTTCATGACACAGGGTGTGATTTTCCTGCTGCTGGAAGTGATCGCGATTGCGGCGTATGCCTATGTAGGCACTCGTTTGTCCGGCGTGATGCAAAATGCGCGTGGTCTGCGTTGGGTGAACCGCATTAGCGGCAGCATGATGATAGGTTTTGGCGTGATCCTGGCCATGGCTCGACGCTCCTGATGTAAGCCCCGATCTGGGGGGCACAAGTCGGAAAATAAAAGGCTCTCCTTGCGAGAGCCTTTTTGATGTTTCTATTTGTACAGGGTAAACACTGAATATGCTATTTAGTGCTTGAAGTTTGTAAATTTTTTGTTAGGATAAAAATTCGTTCTAGGCTTTCTCGATTAAATAAACAGCAGGAGGTTTGGATATGAATGACACGCCCATGAACTGGCCCAGTGATTTTCCGAGCAAACACGATTCAATATAAAACCTCAAAAAAAACGGAGACCGTTAACTAGCCAGGCCGCCCTATGGGCGGCTTTTTCATTGGCGCCTTACTGTTATTATTTTTAGATCGATATGTCTTGAGATTGAGCTGCCCGTTTATTGATAAGATTCAAATTCTGAATTGCTCAGGATTGGAAAGTTTCACTGGGCTACCTTAAATTGGGATTTATTGCATTTTAATGCATGGAGTGGCTTGGAAAAATACGGAGCAGGAAAAGAATGAATGACATCAAGGCCTTGTTTGCTTTGTGTTTTTCCCTGCTTCCTGTTGCTTGTTCCTGTATCGCCGTCACTTATCCTGGCGATCCCGAAGGAGCCACTGTCGTTTGCAATGGCAGTGCCTATGGCGAGACGCCACTGATAATTAACGGTCTGCTGGAGGGGGCGTCGAAATGATAGTGTCCCCTTGAGTAGGTATTAACTTGTAATATGGCTCCTGAACGAGCTTGGCCAAACACTCTAGCTAAGATTCTTTGTTTTTAAATTTGGCTGATTCACTGCTTTGCTCTACGTAAACAAGCTCCCAGCGCTATGCTATTTTCCTCTCTCTCCCTTTTCTGATTGATCCAGCCTTGCCACGTTCCTCTGCTACCCCCCCTCGTCGTATCACCATCCGCGATGTCGCCAAGGCGGCAGGGGTGTCTTTGACTACGGTTTCACACGCTTTGAATGACAGAGGGGTGGTGGACCCGTTAACGCGTGCCAAGGTCAAACAGATCGCGGCTGATATGGGCTATAGGCCCAATGTACGAGCGCAGCGCTTACGCTCGGGGGCGGCCAACAGCATTGCCCTGGTATCGTCCATGCCTTTTGCCGTGTCGGGTGGCGTTTCGCGTCTGGGCTTCATGATGGAAGTGGCGGGCATTGCGGCCGAGGCGGCCATGCGGCGTGGCCTGGCTCTGGTGTTCGTACCGCCTTTGGAAAATGCCCAGGCCTTTCTGGAAGGTCTGGATATTGATGGGGCGATTCTGTTGGAGCCCATGACGGATGATCCCAATGTGCGCTTGTTGCAAGAGCGTGGTGTGGCCTTGGTGTCGATTGGGCGTCAAGGCGGGAGCGTAGACAGCATTCCCTTTATTGATCTGCAATCGACCGCAACCGCGCATTTGTTATTGAATCACTTGTGGGAGCAAGGACGGCGACGTATCGCCCTGGTGCAAAGCAGTGCCGCACGTGACTCTTACGCCAGCCATAAAAAAGCCTACGAGAATTTCGCTGCTGCGCACGCCATGCCAGTGCGCTATATGCAGGTAGAGGAAAGCTTGGGTGAAGCCGGTGGATTTGATGCCTGCGCCCGACTTTTAACACAGTATCCTGATACGGATGCCTTATGTGTGCCTGTGGATGCCTTTGCAGTGGGCGCCTTGGCGGCTGTGCAGCAGGCCGGTTTGCGTGTCCCGCAGGATGTAATGATTGCCACCCGTTACGATGGCTTGCGTGCCCGTACCGCAGAACCGGCGTTGACAGCTGTGGATCTTCATCTGGAACAAGTGGCAACCCTGGCGGTAGAACTGCTGTTCGAACATCTATCGGGTGATAAGAGCCGCCTGTCGGCTTTGGGCCCAAAGCCGGAGCTTCGGGCCCGTGCCTCCACACAGCTGGACGATTAAGTCAGCATGACGGCCAGACCGGAGACGGTCGCAAACACCAGAACTCCGATGCGCAAACGGCGTTGATCCAGCTTGTGATGTACCAGGCTGCTCAAGCCCATCCCCAGCAGCAATGCGGGCAGGCACAACACGGCGTAGCTCAGGTGGGACCACTGTAGCGCGCCGGAGATACCCAGCACGGCCAGCGAAATCACTTCCCCCACCAGAAAGCACAAGGCCACTGTCGAGCGCAAGGTGGCGACAGGGGCGTGCTGGTACACCAGAGCCAAAGGCGGGCCACCAATGCCGGTGGCGGTTTCAGTGATGCCGGTGACCAGACCTGTGGCAATAAAGGCCTTCTTGCCGGGCGTGAAGCTTGGAGCCAGTACCGATGCCAGCACGGCCAGCAAGGTACTGATACCGACAAACTGGTTTAACCAGTAAGTCGACAGCACCAGCAAAATCCCCAAACCGGCAAAAGTCCCCGCAAAACGTCCGACGGTGATCCAGCCCGCGCCGCTGCGGTCGATCGCTCCACGTTCACGCCAGGCAACATAGGCGTTCAGCGGCAGCATCAGAAACAGGAGCGCTCCTGGTATGGCCTCGGGATGAACCAAAGCCAGTACCGGGACTACGATCAGGGCAAAACCCATCCCGCTGGCACCCTGAATAAAGGCACCCGCCAGCACGGCGGCAAAAGCAATCAGCAAACCCACTGTCATGCCAAGGCCTTTTCCTGCTCGGCGTGACGAGCCAGGTGTTCGGTGGATGGGGCGTGCAGCTTGCGGATATCCGATTGCGCGACCGCATGGCGAGCCAGCTCACGCACTTCTTCCAACAAGGGCAGGGGATCCCAATCCACAGGCTGGCCTTCCCACAGACGCAGCTTGCCTTGGACAACGACAGCCCGAATCTGATCGCGAGCAGCAATCCGAACCAGTTCCCAAGGCAGATCCCAGGAGGGCGTCATCTCGGGCACTTGCAGATCGACCACGAGGAAGTCGGCTTGGGCGCCCACCCGAATCTGCCCGGTTTGAGCTCCCAGGCCTATGACTTCGGCCCCCCCTCGGGTCGCCATATCCAACCAGGTCCAACCCGCACCGCAAGAGGAGTCGCCCACCATCATGCCGAAGGCAAAGCGTTGCGCCGCCTCGCCATAATCCATCATGCGAAAGGCATCGCTGCGAGTGCCGTCCGTCCCCATGCCCAAACGTATGCCTTGAACGCGCATGGCTTCGGCAGGAGCGACGGCATTGCCTTTCCAGGCGCTGGCAACCGGGTTGTAGGAAACGGCAGCGTTCAAATCAGCCAGCAGCCGGATTTCGCTGGGGGTAACCAAGGTGGCATGGGCCAGCAAGGAAGCCGAACCCAGGGCACCAATATGGGCAAGATGCTCGATCGGGCGACGACCATGGGCATTCAAGGAACGCTCCACCGCGACCAAATGCTCGTTGGCATGGGTCTGGAACACACGGCCCGCTTCTTCGCTCATGGAATAGATACGATGCAACATTGCATCACTGGCGGCTTCGGGAATAGAGATAGCCAGTGAAGGGCTGATCAAAGCATGGTGCTCCCATTGCTGAAGGTGGGCCTGGGCGCGAGCCACAATAGGCTCGGCGTCCAATAGTACCGCGCTGTGCTTGTCGTTGCAGATCAGGCCCAGAACACAGCGTATACCTACGTCTGTGGTGGCTTGCACAATCGCGTCCAGATCTTCGGACGATCGCGTGCCAGCGTCGCAAACCGTCGTGAACCCGCCCCGCAAGGCTTCCAGTGCCGACAGCTTGCTGGAGGCATACAGATGGCGAGCGTTCAAGGTGCTTTCCAGCGGCACCCAGACCCGGCGGAAAATCTCCGAGGGCTCGCCATACACCAGCGACTTCCCATATGACTGGGTGACGTGATGGTGTGCATCCACAAAACCGGGCATCAACAAATGACCGGGCAAGCTCAGACGTGGCAGCCCAGGGTGACGGGCGGCAATCTCTTCTACCGTGCCAATATCGCTGAAGCGACCTTCTTCAATCAGTACAGCGTGTCCGCTGACAGGTCCTTGCGGCAGCAAGAGGTGTTCGGGTTCCAGAATGCGGGCCTGAGCCAGGTCGTGGGATTGAAATAAAGATGCGTGATTCATGGCACAGCTCATCAAGAATGTTGAAGGGGGGCGGTTTTGGGCGAGCGCTGGCCGACGTGAATGAATAGGTAGTTCAAAACAGCCGCCGTCAGCGCACCCATAGCAACGCCGTTGGACAAGAGCAATCGCACTTGGGAGGGAAGTTGGTCGTAAATGCCGGGAACGACGATGGGCAGCAAACCGACCGCCAGAGCCGTGGCAACCACATACATGGCGGCATGGCCGCGCAGGTCTACCTTGCGCAACATGTCTATGCCCATGGTGCCCACGATGGCAAAGACCACCAGCCCGGTTGCGCCAATGACAGAGGCAGGAATGACGCTGATCAGCGCGGAGAGCGGCGAGAACACGCCAAATAGAATCAGGAACAGTCCGCCGACGGCCGTGACATAGCGGGAGCGCACTTGGGTCGCGCGAATGATGCCGATGTTTTCACCACTGGTAATGATCAGCGAGGTCCCGAAAATACCGCCCAGCAAAGAAGCCAGCCCGTCGCCACGGATCGTATTGGGGACTTGTGCCTGTTGTTCGGCCTCGTTTTCCTTGCCCAGGACCTCATTCAAGGCAATGGTCTGGCCAGTGGCTTCCACCATGGAAATCAAGGTGAACAGCAGCAGCGGCAAAGCGGCAATCAGATCAAAGTTGGGCGGGCCAAAGGGGAAAGGCGATGGCAGGGCCAGCAGTGGGCCACTGCCCACGCCGCTCAAGCTGATGTCGCCCATCAAGGCAGCGGACAAGGCACCCAC
This sequence comes from Alcaligenes sp. 13f, assembly GCF_020496585.1. Classification (NCBI taxonomy): domain Bacteria; kingdom Pseudomonadati; phylum Pseudomonadota; class Betaproteobacteria; order Burkholderiales; family Alcaligenaceae; genus Alcaligenes; species Alcaligenes sp. 13f. Next base: position 43,000 of record NZ_JAHKKC010000007.1, on the reverse strand, counting down.
AATCAAGCCCAGCAAGATAGCCAACTGGCGGCACATGCCTTTGAGCAAACGGGCAAACAGCACCGTAGATGCAATGGTGATCAGGGCCAGCAGCAAATTGTCGGTATTACCGAAATTGGCCGAGCCGGGTGTGCCGGCAATTAATTTGCCGGATATCTGCGCCAGGTTGATGGCAACCAGCAAGAGCATGATGCCGATGACCAGCGAAGGGAAGTAACGCAAAAAGCGTTTGAAGATGGGGACGATCAGAAAGTACAGCAGGGCGGACAGAATCACCGCCCCGGAGGCGGTGGGCAGATCGGTTTGTTGCGCGATCAGAATGAACAGGATGATGGGCGCACCACCGGGCAGCATCACAAAAGGTAGTTTGGCGCCTATACCGGCTGGGCCGAAGGATTGGATCAAGGTGCCTATGCCACAGACCAGAAAGGTGGCGCTCAGCAGCTGAGTGGTCAGGGCAGCATCAAAGCCCAGGGCCTTGCTCATCAAGAACACGGCGGCGATAGGGGAGGCGGCCATGACCAGTACGTGTTGCAGCCCGAAGGCAATCATGCGCTGAGGGGAATACAGCTCATCCACTTGCGCAGTGGGGGTGTCTTTCATCAGTGTCTCCTGTGCTGCATTGTCAGGTGCTAAAGAGCCTGCTGCAGTCCTTTAGGTTTTTATCGAATTTATGAGTAAAACGATTTGGTTTTGATTTTATGCTCAACCAAAACGTTTTGGTAGTGTATTTATGCTTGGCTGAAAAGTCGATGCGCAAATCAAATAAGGATTATTTCTGCAGGCTGAACTAGCCTGTTGGAGGCAGAGGCAGAGGCAGAGGCAGAGGCAGAGGCAGATCGGGGCATTGGGCAGCCTGCCTGGCGATCTTATGCAGATGCAGGACGCGGCATGGTGAGGGCCGCCGTTACGGGGAGTGAGGCGATCGCTGGTTTAAAAAGCGGGAGGGACAAACTATGAGGCGTAGATGACAAAAATGAACGTCAGCACAGAGGGATTGTTTACCCTTTAGATAGCCAGTTCCGACCATCTAAAGGGTGTTTTTACGTAACAGGCTTTAATCCACGATGTAGAGTTTGGCGCCCGTCTGGGTGGAAGAACGGTGCGGCTCGGCATTGTCAGCCACATGGTAAGACTGTCCCGGTTCCAGGGTGAAGCGGCGGCCGTCTTCCAGTTCAGTATCCAGCCGGCCTTCCAGACACAGCAACATATGGCCCTTTACGCACCAGTGGTCGGCCAGATAGCCGGGGCTGTATTCCACCATGCGTACGCGAATGGGGCCAAATTGCTGGGTGCGCCACAGGGCCATGCCTGTTTCGCCTTTGTGTTCTGTAGGAGTAATGTCTGACCAGTTAACGGTGCAAAAGGGTAGGTTCTGAATATCCATGCTTGCGGCTCGTGAGGAGGAATGACGTTTATAGTAGGCCTCTTTGTGAGGCTTGGTTCGTTGCCATACTAATTTCTCCTGATACAGGCAATTTCAATTTAGAAATTTGCTGACGTCACAAACGCAGAGAGATCAGGAATACTCGCGCTCAACAGGGGCTTGTCATGGCACTTGTACTGACAAAAAGGGGAAGCGCATGAGTCTGTCTCAATCAACATTATTCGCACGGCACCGTGGACGGTGGAGCGTGCTGGCCGCTGCCTTGTTGCTATCAGCTTGCAGCAGTGTGCCTCAACAATCGGCACAGCGTGAGGCGGTCTCAGCGGCAGCCCCACAAACGGCCTCGACTTTGGGGACGCAATGGGGAGAAGGGCGTGAGTCACGGGCCTATTCGGTCCAGGCTCAGCGCGTCGAGCCTCTGCGTGATGAGCTGCAATTAGCCTATTCCGATGAACGCAGTATTCGCCAGGCTTTGGGTCAAAACCTGGATGCCCAGCGCAGTATTTTGCTGGATCAAGGCAAGGTGGAATTGTCTGTGCATGATGGGCGCGACGCGCCTTTGACAATTTTCAGCAGCATCGGGCAGAAAAACTATCAGCTGGCGGGCAAAGCAGGGGAACGTTACGTTCTGGTCTATACCAATCGCAGCGCTACGCCTTATGAAATCATCACCACGGTAGATGGTCTGGATGTCTTGTCGGGCAAGCCGGGCAGCCGCAGCTATAACGGCTATCTCTTGCAGGCCGGGGCCGTCTTGCGTATCGAGGGCTTTCGTAAAAGTGCTGATGAAGTGGCCGCTTTCCGTTTCTCGGGCAAGGACCGGGCTTACGCGGCGAACACTCTGGCGGGTGACAAACGCAATATCGGTGTGATCGGTACGGTGCTTTACGAAGTACGCCCGGTGACTCCGGCTCAAACTACCGTGCCGTCGCCCAATCCTTTTCCTGCTGACAAAGGCAATGGGCAATACGCGCCTGCGCCGCGTTATTAAGACTTGACCGCTCTCTTTGGCTAAAGAGTAGATGGATTTTGACGAAGGGACGAAAGATATTCACGCAAATATCAGGGCTCTTAGCGGGAAATTACGCGCTTGGAGCCCTGCAATGACTCTGTTAAGGTGTGCCAGGATTAGCCACTTTGCAAGGACAGCGCGTGCCGCCAGAGTTGATCCATCCAGAGCATTTTGTCCACGTACGCATCATCATTGGCATGGTGCTGGGTATCAGCATTTCCAGACTGATCGTAGGCGTCTCTGAATTCATCCAACACCCCAAAGCCAAGCGTGTCTATCCCATTCACTTGGGGTGGGTGCTGTATCTGTTCCTGACGATTATCCATTTTTGGTGGTATGAGTTCAGTCTGGTGAAAGTGCAGGTCTGGTCCTTTCAGCTGTATTTTTTCCTGATTTTGTATACCTGTGTGTTTGCCATCATGGCGTCCTTGCTGTTTCCGTCCAATATGGAGGAATACCGCGGTTTCGAGGATTATTTCCAGACCCGGCGGCGCTCGCTTTACGGCTTTTTTGTGCTGATTCAGCTTATGGACCTGGTCGATACAGCCATTAAAGGAAAAGAGTATTTCTTGTCGCTGGGTGTGGAATACCCCTTGCAGCAAGCCGTGTTCATTGTCATGGGCCTGATCGCCATGGTGGTGCCCAGCAAGCGCTATCAGGCGGCCTTGGTGGTGCTGACGATAGTCTATAAAGGGCTGTGGATTTTCCGTTTGTACGATATTTTGAATTGAGTCAGCCGCTCGTTTTTTCGGGTTCTATCTGTCCTTAAAGGCGCAACGGTTTTCTCCGGCTGCGCCCCTTTCGTCTAGCTTGTCCGCATTTCTCTTTAGCTCCTGCCCGGTCAAATGGGGCATGGATAGGCTATAGGGCGGTCAAACATCCGCTTTAGCAGATCTGTCATTAAGGCTGGGCTAGAATCGCTTTTTTAGTTGTGTTCTTGGAGATGGTGACGACATGAGTGGCTCCTTTACTTTTGTGGTGATGTTGGCGTTCTTGGCTGTGGTCGTGGTGATGGCTGGGGTCAAAGTTGTGCCTCAGGGCCAGCAATGGACGGTCGAGCGCTTTGGTCGCTACACCCGCACCCTGACGCCGGGCTTGTCCTTGCTGGTCCCTTTTATGGACCGCGTGGGTCGCAAGCTCAAAATGATGGAATCCGTGCTGGATGTTCCCTCGCAAAATGTGATTTCCCGCGACAACGTGGCCGTGACGGCTGACGGTGTCGTGTTTTATCGCATCGACAATGCTGCCCAGGCTGCCTATGAGATTGATCACCTGGAAATGGCGATTGTGAACCTGACCACCACCAACTTGCGTTCGGTCCTGGGTTCGATGGAACTGGATCACATGCTGTCCAATCGCGAAGTGATTAACGATCGCCTGCTGGCAGCGGTGGATGCAGCGACGACACCTTGGGGGGTGAAAGTTACCCGCGTGGAAATCCGTGATTTGAATATGGCTCCCGAGTTGCAGGAAGCCATGAACCTGCAGATGACGGCTGAGCGTCATCGTCGTGCTGCCGTGACCAAGGCCAGCGGCCAGAAAGAAGCCGAAGTGCTGCAAGCCGAAGGGGAGAAGCAAGCGGCTGTGTTGCGTGCGGAGGGTGAAAAGCAATCCGCTATCTTGCGTGCTGAAGCGCGTGAGCGTGAAGCCGAGGCTGAAGCCCGTGCAACCCGCGAAGTGTCCGAAGCCATCAAGAGCGGTGATGTACAAGCCCTGCAATACTTTGTGGGCCTGAAGTATGTGGAAGCCTTGCGTGATGTGGGCACGGGCCCCAATAGCAAGCTGGTGCTGATGCCTTTGGAGGCCAGCGGCATTACCGGTGCGGTGGCAGGTGTGACCGAGCTGCTCAAGACCACCGGCAGCAAGTTGGGACAAGGCTAAGCGGATAGCTGGAGGTGCTGATCTTGTCATTCATTTTTGATTCCTTTTGGTACTGGCTGGTGTCTGGCGTCGTGCTGATCGCTGCCGAGGTCGTCATCTCTGGCGTCTATCTGCTGTGGCTGGGTTTGGGGGCTTTGACGGTGGGCTTGTTTGCCGCCGCCTGGCCGGATGCTCCCTCCTGGTTGCAATGGCTGATTCTGGCCGTGGCCATGTTGGGGTGGGTGGTCGTTGGTGTACGTTGGCAACGACGCAGCCGGGCCAATCAGCCTGATATTTTGAATACCGGCTTGAGCGCCTATGTGGGGGCTCGCGCGCAGGTCAGCGAAAGCTTTGTGAACGGCCGTGGACGTATTCGGCTCAACGATAGTTATTACAGTGCCACAGCGACCCAAAACCTGGAGCAGGGCGCTGCGGTTGTGGTCTTGGCGGTGGAAGGCGCCGAAATGCGTGTTCAGGCTGTTGAGTAAGACAAATAGCAGGATGTAGAACAATGATGAACAATCGCTACGGCAAGCTGGCTTCTTTGGTATATCACCTGGACAAGCCGGTAGGACGCTCTTTCGGGGATGTGGAGTACTACCTGGAGCGCTTGCAAGGCACAAGCGGGCCCATTCTGGAACCCGCAGTAGGAACAGGGCGCATTCTGATTCCCTTGTTGCAGGCGGGGCTGGATATCAGCGGCTTCGATCTGTCGCAGGAAATGCTGGATTATTGCCACCGTGAATTGGAGCTGCGCTCTTTGACGACACAGCTTCAACTGGCCGGTTTTACGGATTTCACAGCAGACCGCTCCTTGGAGGCGATTGTGGTGCCGGCTGGCTCTTTTCAGCTTCTGGATTCGTTTGAGCAAGGCATGGCCGCGCTAAGCCGTTTTCATGCCAGCCTGAAGTCAGGTGGGCGACTGTTGCTGGATCTGGACCCGGTGGCGGCGATTTTGAGTGTGCATCCAGGCATGCGGACTTGGTCGGCCGCTCCGCATGGGCTTATTACTCTCAATGCTACCGCCTTGGACAAGGACTATTGCGCTCAGGTAAGCCGTGAAATGCATCGCTACGAGTTGTGGGAGCATGGTGTCTTGCTGGAAACCCAGCTGGAACAGTTCTCGCTGCGTTGGTGGGGTGTTCAGGAACTGCGCATGGCGCTGGAGCAAGTGGGTTTTGGCGAGATTGTTATCTCCGGCGGGTATCAGTACGGCAAGACACCGCAGGACACGGACGGAATTATTTCGTTTGAAGCGCGCAAGCTGTAAGACTGGGACTGGGACTGGGACTGGGACTGGGACTGGGACTGGGCTTGGTGCCAGTAATCGTATTAGTGTGGTGGCCAAGGTGGAAACTGTACGCGATATGAGCAATGGCATGGGGTCGTACATGGATACTGGTGCGGCAACAGCAACAGCAACAGCAACGGTAATTGCAGGGTTGCAAGCTGCTGGACTGGGATCCGGGCGTCGGGTTGTTTCAACCCTGTTCGCTTTGATGTTGGCGCTACTGCCTGTATTTGTCCCCGTCGCTCAAGGGCAAAGCCTGATACAGGATGAACAAGGCTGGGTTTATGTGAATGAAAGGGGCGAAGCAATTCTGCGTCCCTTTATTTACGACAACGGCCCTGATTATTTTGAAGAGGGTCTGGCTCGTTTCGTCGCCAAAGGGAAAATGGGCTTTCACGATCAATCATTGAAAATCTGGATTCCGGCCCGTTACGATTTTGCCTTTCCTTTTGTGGATGGCAAAGCCAAGGTCGGCATGGATTGCAAGCTCATTCCACACGGTGAACATCATTCAGTTCACTGCCAGCACTGGGAAAATATTTCCAATCCTTTGACAGCACCAAAAGATCAGCCCGAAAACTAGTCCGTGCACAGTACACTGCAGTACAGAGTTTATCCGGAGAACACGATGAAGAAATGGGGAATCCTGGGACTGGTCGGCGTCTTGTCTGCTTGCGCCAATCAAGCCTCGACACAGCCACCCGTAGGTATTGCCAATCCGGCCTCGGCTTATTGCGTGGAGAAGGGCGGGCGTTTGGATATCGTCAACACACCAACAGGGCAAGTGGGCATGTGCACCTTGCCGGATGGCACGGTGATCGAGGAGTGGGAGCTGATGCGCCGTGACCACCCTTCGGCAAAGTCCTGATGCCAGATCATAAAAGCCAGCTACTCGCTGGCTTTTATATTAGCGTTCGATACGGACCTCAAAGTACGCTTCGGACTCGCCCAGATCACGAAAGCCATCACTCATGGCGCGTGTGGCGGCGGCAATCCATTTTTTGGCCAGGGCAATGTCTTCCCCGGACAATTCCGTCTCTGCCGTTTCTTCGGCCAGTTGCCACGCTCGATAGGCCTGGACCACGGCCTCCGGGCCTTGCATGATTTTTTCTAAGCTGCGGCGAAAACGCTCCTCAGCCTCGCGGCGGCCGCGTTCGGTGATATCGGAAGGAGCGTCGTGCAAAGTGATGGTATAGGACATGATGCTTCTTTTTGCTGTATGGATGAACAGTAATTTAGCATGTCTTTTTATCTTGAGCCAGATTTTTGTGATGTCTGTTGCATCAACTATTAGTCGGCTTCTTCTGCGCCCCCAAACAGGCTGAAAAGATGTGGGCGCTTGTTCGGCTTTGCACGGCTCGCCCAGCCCTGATTTTCCACCATAGACTATCTGCTTGCGCCCGTGGGTATACTGCTCCAAGCAGATTCATGCTCTCTTTTTTCATGGCCGAGGTTCAGGGTGCAGCTTGTAGCGATTGGCAGTATTACCGTTGATATTGTGGTCTCAGGCATGCCAGCCGAGCTGGCGCGTGGCGACAAGCAGGAAGTGGGCTCAATCGACTTGTATCCAGGTGGTGGGGCGCTTAATGCGACAGCCAGCTTCATGGAGCAAGGCGAGTCGGTTCGGCTACTGGGGGCGCTGGGTCGAGACGGCTTGGGTGAGCGTTTGCGTTCACATATCGAGCAGTTGGGAGTGGACGTCAGCAGTATGCAGATCTGTCCTGATCAGCCCACCGGTAAAGCCATCGTCCTGGTCGAGCCGTCCGGCAGTGCTTCGGTGCTGGCACGACGTGGGGCAAATGCCTGCCTGCGTGTCCAGGCTCAAGACTTGCAAGCAGACCTGATTTATGTGGCTCCCTTGGCCTTGCAGCCTATGGAAAGCGTGGCGCAGGCCTTGGCGGAAAGAAGTGATACCTCGGCCTGCCTGGTGGTAAATCCCAGTGTGGCGTGTTTGCAGCATCAAGGCCAGGGATTCAAGCAGGTCTACGCACGCGCAGATGTGCTGGGCTTGAATGCGGTGGAGGCCCAAATGCTGGCAGGCGTTCAGGACGCCGATATTCAGCTGGAATTATCGATTCAGGAAGCGTGCGAACTGGCTGCGCGTCTGCAGCATCACCCTCAACAAGCCTTGTTGATCACCTTGGGTGTGCAGGGGGCGGTGTTGGCTTTTAATGGTCAGCAGTATGTGGAGCCTGCGTGCAAGGTGGAGGTGTGCTCAACGGTGGGGGCAGGGGATGCCTTTCTATCCAGCTTTGCCCTGGCCTGGAAACGGGGTTTGGAACCGACAGAAGCCTTGAAGCTGGCCAGCCAGGCAGCGGCGGCACGATTAGGACAGTGGGCGGCTAATACCTTTCCGCCCATGTTTGGACAAGACGCAGCGCAAGCCCTGACTTTGTAAATACCAAAAGCACAGCAAAATAAATAACAAAGGGGAGAGGATATGGCAGCCACTATCATTATTATTGGCTTGTATCTGCTGGTGACAGTCCTGCTGGGGGTCACACTCTGTTATACCCGTCCCAAGACGTGGAAACGAGATACGGCTTTATTAATGATTACCCCCTTGGCTGTTCCTGTGGTTTACGCCATTTTTACAATGCTCAATGGATAAGGGGCAGGCACAAAACGTCTTTTCCTGGCCTTTTGTTGCATGTTATGCACTTTTGCAAAGATTTTTGCCGCAAAAGTAAGCTTGTGTAGCCTAATCCTAGTCTTTGTGTTGTCTCTGTGTCGGATCTTGACAATCGTTGACTTCATGTTCTGAAGGTGGCCCGCTACCATACTCTCAAGCTTGTTTTAGTTGGGACTTTGGGATGTACGCCATGATTAATGCCTCGAATCTGATCGATTATGTACCTATGGTATTAATGCTGGCTGGCTGCGGTATTTTGGGCTTTATTTTGTTGTCTTTTTGGCTGCATCGCTCTTGATCTACACCCAGCCTTGTCGTGCTTTGCAATAAAGCACCGATATTTACGCTTGATTTCAGCAGCTTCTTTTACCTGACGTGTTGCTTTTGCTGCACGCTTGCCTTCGCACACTTTTCATATCAAACAAGTGTAGTAAGCTACTTCCACGATCTGTTTCGCGACCAGCGCTTGAGGGTTTTAACCCTGCGCTAACAGCAGACGCGGCCTGGACAGTCTTCATCTCGAATGATTTGTCAGGCATCAGCAAACATCAGGTCAAGGAGAAGGAAATCATGTTTTTCCGCTTAGTTTCTGCCTGTGCAGGTTCTTTGATGTTGTCGGCATGCGCCAGCTCCACCCAAACGGCCACCAAACCAGTCGGGCAGGCCAATCTGGCTTCCACTTTTTGTCAGCGCATGGGCGGGCAAACCATTGTTCATGAAAGTGGGCGTGGTGCCTACGGAACCTGCTTGATGAAAGATGGTTCGGAATCCGAAGAATGGGCCTTTTACCGTAGCTGGTATCCCCGGATGGACTGAATTCTTTGCCAAATGTGGTTTTTGTGGCGATACAACGCCGCGATAGCGGGCGAAGGTGATAAACTTATCCAATCAAATGTGTTATTTGGGAAGCAGAATCTTATGAACTCAACGCGAACTACCCGTCGGCAAATCTAGCCGTGGCCGCGTAGCGTTTCGTTTGCTTTCCAAGAACGTTCAATTCAAAAGCGCGGCTTTTTCAAGGCCGCGTTTTTTATTTCAGGAAGTGTTATGGTCCGAATCACACTGCCCGATGGCTCCCAGCGAGAGTTTCAGGGCCCGGTTTCCGTCAGCGAAGTGGCGAACTCGATTGGTACTGGCTTGGGCCGCGCCGCCCTGGCTGGCCGTGTCGGCACGCCCGGCACCGAGTCGCGTCTGGTGGACACCTCGTATGTGATCGACCAGGACAGCAATTTGGCCATCATTACCGCCAAAGACGCTGACGGTCTGGATTTGATTCGTCACTCCACCGCTCACTTGCTGGCTTACGCGGTCAAGAGCTTGTTTCCGGATGCCCAAGTTACCATCGGCCCGGTGATTGACAACGGCTTTTATTACGACTTTTCCTACAAGCGTGCCTTTACGCCCGAGGATCTGGAAGCCATTGAAAAGAAAATGGCGGAACTGGCCAAGAAAGACGAAGTGGTTACCCGCGAAGAGTGGTTGCGCGACGACGCCGTCGAGTTCTTCAAGAGCATCGGCGAGGACTACAAGGCAGAGATCATTGCCTCCATTCCGTCCAACGAGCCGATCAGCCTGTACCGCGAAGGCGATTTCATTGACTTGTGCCGTGGCCCTCACGTGCCATCTACTGGCAAGCTGAAAGTATTCAAGCTGATGAAAGTAGCCGGGGCTTACTGGCGTGGCGACAGCAATAACGAAATGCTGCAACGCATTTACGGAACTGCCTGGGCGACCAAGGAAGATCAACAAGCTTATCTGACCATGCTGGAAGAGGCCGAGCGACGCGACCACCGCAAACTGGGCCGTGAACTGGATCTGTTCCACTTCCAGGAAGAGGCCCCTGGTCTGATTTTCTGGCACCCCAAAGGTTGGGTGATCTGGCAACAGGTCGAACAATACATTCGCCGTGTCTATCAGGACAATGGCTACCAGGAAGTGAAAGCACCGCAAATTCTGGATTTGTCGCTGTGGAAGAAAACTGGCCACTGGGACAACTACGCTGAAAACATGTTCACGACTGAGTCGGAGAATCGTGTTTACGGCTTGAAGCCCATGAACTGCCCCGGTCACGTGCAAATCTTCAATTCCGGTCTGCATTCTTACCGTGAACTGCCTATCCGCTACGGTGAGTTCGGTCAGTGCCATCGCAACGAACCCTCGGGTGCCTTGCACGGCATGATGCGCGTACGCGGTTTTACCCAAGACGACGGCCACATTTTCTGTACCGAAGACCAACTGCAAGACGAGTGCGCTGCCTTTACCGCTCAGTTGCAAGCCGTCTACGCGGACTTTGGCTTTACCGAAATTCTGTACAAAGTGGCTACTCGCCCGGAAAAGCGTATCGGTGACGATGCGGTCTGGGACAAGGCTGAACAAGCCCTGATCGAAAGCTTGCGCCGTACCGGCTGCGAGTTCGAGATCTCGGAAGGCGAGGGCGCTTTCTATGGCCCGAAGATTGAATACACACTGAAAGATGCCATTGGTCGTCATTGGCAGTGCGGCACCATCCAGGTGGACTTCTCCATGCCGGCCCGTTTGGGTGCCGAGTATGTGGATGCTCAGGATCAACGTCGCGTGCCCGTGATGTTGCACCGTGCTATTTTGGGCTCCTTCGAGCGCTTTATCGGCATGCTGATTGAAAACCACGCCGGCGCCTTGCCTGCCTGGTTGGCGCCGGAGCACGTGGTGGTATGCTGCATTTCCGAAAGTTCAGCGGATTATGCCCAATCCGTGGCGCAAAACCTGAAGAAAATGGGATTCCGTGCCTCCTCTGATTTGCGTGGTGAAAAAATCACTCGTAAAATCCGTGAGCACAGTATGCAAAAAGTGCCCTATATTCTGGTCGTGGGCGAGAAAGAGCGTGAAAACGGCGCAGTTGCCGTACGTGCGCGTGGTGGCGTGGACTTGGGCGTCATGCCAGTAGCCGATTTTTCAGCACGATTGAAGCAAGAGATCGATAGCCGTCAGTAAAACAGGAACGCTATCGTTTTTATCGACATTTTTAGGAGTTTTCGACATCGCAACCGAGAAAAAACATCGCATCAATGGTGAAATTCGTATTCCAGAGGTGCGACTCATTGGAGTCGAGGGTGAGCAGCTAGGTATCGTCAAGGTGCCTGACGCCTTGGCTATGGCAGAACAGCATGATGTGGACCTGGTGGAAATCGCCCCTGCGGCTGTGCCACCGGTGTGCCGTTTGATGGATTACGGCAAATTCCGCTATCAGGAACAGAAGCGCCAACAAGAAGCCAAGGCCAAGCAGAAAATCATTCAGATCAAGGAAGTCAAATTCCGTCCCGGTACGGATGAAGGCGACTACCAGGTCAAGCTGCGTAATGTGAAGCGTTTCATCGATGATGGCGACAAGGTCAAAGTGACTTTGCGTTTCCGTGGTCGTGAAATGGCTCACCAGGAATTGGGGATGCGTGTGCTGGAACGGATTCGCGACGAAGTCAGCGAAATCTGTCAGGTTGAAGCCATGCCCAAGCTGGAAGGCCGTCAAATGGTCATGGTCTTGGCGCCTCGCAAGAAAGCGTCCTGATACTCTTGCACGATACTGCCTGGGTCCGCCCAGGAGCATTATGCGTCGCCCGATTCGCTCCCAAGTAGCGAGTCGGGCACAATCGCCTTTGCAGCCCGTCTGCAAAGGCGTTTTTCTCTAGGTGTGATATGCACGTTTTATTCATCATTGATCCCTTGCCCAGCCTGTCGGCTTACAAGGATTCCTCCGTTGCCATGATGCGTGCATTCCTGGCGCGTGGTCATCGCGTCAGCGTGACCTTGCAGTCTGATTTGTACATTTCCCAAAGCCGGGTTCGTACGCGCAGTCAGGCTGTCAGCATTGCCGCTGATGCTGATTTGCGTGCGCCGTCGTGGTGGACTTATCCCGAAGCTGCTACCGAGCAGGAATTGAATGTCTTTGACGCAGTCATCATGCGCAAGGACCCGCCCTTTGATATGGAATATTCCTATTCCACACACTTGCTCAGCTTTGCACAGGAGCAGGGGGCCAAGGTATTCAATTCGGGTGCGGCCATTCGCAATCACCCTGAAAAACTCGCTATTACCGAATTTCCGGAATTTACCCCTCCCACCTTGGTTACCCGTGACATGGCCCGCTTGCGTGCCTTTCACCAGGAACACAAGGATGTGATCGTCAAGCCGCTGGACGGCATGGGTGGCATGGGTATTTTCCGTCTGCAAGATCCCGAGCCCAATCTGGGCGCGATCCTGGAAACGTTGACGGCCAATGGGACGCAAACCATTATGGCGCAGCGCTACATCCCTGAAATCGTCAAGGGTGACAAGCGCATCCTGATTATTGACGGCGAACCTGTGCCTTATGCTTTGGCTCGTATTCCCTTGGCGGGCGAGACTCGCGGCAATCTGGCAGCCGGTGGTCGCGGGGTTGCCCAACCCTTGTCCGAACACGATTGGCATATTGCCCGTACCCTGGGCCCTGTGCTGGCCGCACGTGGCTTGCTGCTGATTGGTCTGGATGTGATTGGTGACTACGTTACCGAAATCAATGTGACCAGCCCAACTTGTTTCGTTGAAATTACTGAGCAGACAGGTTTTGACGTTGCACAGCGTTTTGCCGAGGCCGTCGAACAAGCGACGGGACGCGCGTGATACGCCTTGCCTTGATCATGCACGAGCCTCTGGCCAGTGCGTTTGCCAGCTGTGCCGAGCACGTCCTGGGCGAAAAGCCTGATCTGTTTGTCTTTGACATTCAGGCCGACGAATGCATGGATACGGCGGTGGACCGCTTGCTGGGGCAACTGCAAACGCAAGCGCCGGACTCGCCCGCCACACTGATACTGTGTGATCTTTACGGTGCCACGCCCTTTAACGTGGCCCGTCGAGTCCAGCAAGCTTTGCAAGATCAAGGGCAGGGCGCTTATTTATTGACCGGCACCAATATGTGCATGGTGTTGAAAGCCTTGACCGAGCGACGTGACAATCCTGAGCAGTTCGCTCAGGATGTCATGGCAGGCGCGTTGCGTGGCATTGTCCACGCCGACTGCCATTGCTAATTTGAATTTTCACTTTCATTTTTCCAGTTGCCCTTATGCCTAGCGTATCCATCACGATCAGTAATAAATTAGGTCTTCATGCACGGGCAGCAGCCAAGCTTACACAGTTGGCCGGCCGTTATAGCAGTGAGATTTTTATCGCGCGTGGCTCTCAGCGCGTGAATGCAAAAAGTATTATGGGTGTCATGATGCTGGCCGCCGGAATGGGGGTCACCGTGGTTGTGGACGCCCAGGGCGATGATGCCGATCAGGCCCTTAATGACATTCAGGCGTTGTTTGACGCCAAGTTTGGTGAAAACGAATAAGGAAGAAATCTGGTCATGAATAGTGCTGCAGCTCGAACCCCGGCCTCTGATTTGCCCGCGATGTTCACCGCTCAAGGCCAAGCAGTCGGTAAGGGGTATGCCATCGCCAAAGCCGTGGTGATGAGCGCAGCAGCACTGGAAGTTCCTCATTACCGGATTGCCGCCGAAGACGTCGATTCTGAAAGCCAGCGCTTGTTAAGTGCCATGGCTAGCACTCGCGACGAACTTCGAGCCATGGTTGATCAGTTGCCTGTGGATGCGCCACGCGAGCTGGCACCTATTTTGACGGTGCACAGCCTGCTGCTGGATGATCCCATGCTGACGCAGCAAACCTGTGCCATCATTGCCGAGCGTCACTACAACGCGGAGTGGGCTCTGACCTCGCAAGGTCAGATGCTGGTCGAGCAGTTCTCCCAAATGGAAGACGAATACCTGCGCGAGCGTGGCGCTGATGTGCGCCAGGTCATCGAGCGCGTATTGCGTGTTCTGGCCGGTAAGCCAGCATTGCTTCCCGGTTTTTCAGCAGCCCAGGAAGAGCCGCTGATCGTGGTGGCACGTGATATCTCCCCAGCAGATATGCTGCGCTTGCGCGGTGGTCATTTCGCCGGTTTTTTGACAGATTTGGGCGGGCCCACTTCGCACACGGCCATTGTGGCTCGCAGCTTGAGTGTTCCAGCCGTAGTGGGTTTGGGTAGCTTCCGCAGTCTGATTCGCGATGGCGATTTTCTGATCGTGGATGGCTTTTCAGGTGCGGTTATTGTTAATCCGTCCGAGCTGGTTCTGGCTGAATACCGGGAGCGTCAGGAAGCCTATCGTCGTGAGCGAGCCGAGCTGGAAGCCTTGCTGGATGCGCCTGCAGTGACACTGGATGGCATTAACGTTCGCCTGGAAGCCAATATCGAGCTTCCTGAAGAAGCCGAGCTGGCCTTGAAGGCGGGTGCCGACGGTATTGGCCTGTTTCGCAGCGAATTTCTCTTCATGGGGCGCACGGATCTGCCTTCCGAGCAGGAACAGTACGAAGCGTATTCCCGTGTGGTGAAGGCCATGAAAGGCAAGGTCGTCACTATCCGTACACTGGATATTGGGGCCGATAAAACCCTGGATGGAGATGCTACGGTAGCGACTAACCCGGCCTTGGGCTTGCGTGCAATTCGCTACTGTCTGGACAAGCCCGAGATGTTTGCCACCCAGCTACGCGCCTTGTTGCGTGCCAGCTTGCATGGACAAATCCGTATTTTGATCCCCATGATTTCCTCCATGAACGAGGTGCATGCCAGTCGTCAGGCTATTGAATCGGCAGCTCGGGAACTGGAAAAATCCGGTACCCCATTCGCACGCAACTATTTGTTGGGGGCCATGGTGGAAGTGCCCGCCATAGCCATCGCCATTGAGCCCTTTGTACAGGAACTGGATTTTCTGTCCATCGGCACCAATGACTTGATTCAATATGTTCTGGCTGTAGACCGGGGCGATGCCGAGGTTGCCAGCCTGTACGACCCCATGCACCCAGCCGTCTTGCGTTTGATTGCACACACGATCAATGCGGCTGATCGTGCTGGCAAACCGGTGGCGGTCTGTGGGGAAATGGCGGGGGATGCGTCGGTGACTCGCATGTTGCTGGGGCTGGGCCTGAAAGAATTCTCCATGCATCCGCAGCAACTGCTGGATGTGAAAAAAGAAGTGCGTCTATCGCATTCCAATGCCTTGCGCGTGAAAGTGGCCAGTGCCTTGAACCGTGCCGAGCGCATCGATCTGGCCACCTTAGCCGCCTAAGTAATTGAAAACAGGCCAATTTAGTTGGCAAATATGTAACAAAGCCCGGCTGTAGTCCTATGAGGGATTCCATTTGTAACAGCGTATCGGAGCCTGGTCGCTCGCTAGGTGCTTGTTGTTAAAGGGTTTGTCATGAAGCTTGAGCTATATCGTCAGAATAATTGAAATCAGGATTTACACTAATAGATTGGTCTGCGTGCTCAGCACCGATAGAATGGCTTTTAGGGGAGTTGTAACAGACCCAAGGCCGAGCCGGAAGTCGCACCAGGCATCGGCCCATTCTATCTAGCGACCTTGGAATAGTAGGAAGGAAATCTTATGAAACTGACTCGTGCTCATTTTGCTGTCATGGCCGCTGCTGCTTCGATGACTCTTTTGGCTGCGTGTTCCAAAGAGGACGATAAAGCCGCTACGAGCGCGCCACCTGCTCCTGCCGCTGCTCCACAATCGACAGCACCTGCCACTCCACCCGCACCTGAGGCTGACAAGTCCTTGGAGCAAAAAACGGAAGAACTGAAGCAGGACGCCGCTAAAGTTGCTGACGACGTCAAAAAAGAAGCAGAGGAACAGAAAGAAAACGCCAAGGAAAATACCAATTCCTTGAAGGAAGATGCCAAGGCTGCCGGCGACAAAGTCTCTGAAAAAGCAGGTGAAGCCAAGGACGCTGTGGCCAATGCGGCCAGCCGTACTGGTGATGCCATTAAAGATGGTGCAGCCAAAGCGGACAAAGCCATCCAGGACAAGCTGGGTAATGGTGTAGATTCCTCGCCATCTTCGGTTCCTTCTGAGCAATCCAAACCTTAAGGTTTGAATAATTCGGCTGATTGTCTGGCCAGATGCAAAAAGCGGGTGCCTTTGGCACCCGCTTTTTCTATACTGCTGGTAGTGTCAATATTTTCAGGAGAGGACCATGATTAATCGTAGCGAGTGGCTGGAAGATTTGCAAAAAAACGTCTCGGAGCTGATCGCCAAAAGTCCGGCTGCCGATATTGAGCGCAATGTAAAAGCCTTTATGGGTCAGGCCTTCAATCGTATGGACCTGGTCACCCGTGAAGAATTTGATACCTACAAGCTGATGCTGGAACGCGCACTGGCTCGTGTGGCGGCTCTGGAAACACGTTTGCAAGCCCTGGAAGGGCGTCAAACTCCTGTTCCTCAAGATGGCGATACCTCTGCTCAAGAGGGCAGCCAAGGCTGATCACTTCATTTGAATACGGTCACCAGGCCTGGGGGCACACAATCGGCCAGCCCCTTTTTCATTGCTGTTTTTCTTGTCTTGACCGGGGTGTGCGCCGCACTGCATGTGTGGAAGGTACCCCCGGCTTTGCCTTTTATGCAGCGGGAATTAGGCATGGACCTGGTGCAATCCGGGTTCCTGCTGGCCAGCGTACAGATGGCTGGCATGTTGCTGGGCTTATGCATAGGCCTGATTTCCGAGAAAATCGGCCTGCGCCGCTGTATCTTGATCGGGCTGGGTATATTGAGCCTAGCCTCGCTGATTGGCTCCGTGTTTGAGCACAGTTCTCTGGTTTTACTGGGCCGCATGATAGAAGGCTGTGGCTTTCTGATGGTGGTGCTGCCCATTCCGGCCTTGATCAAGCGTATTACTGATGCGGCGCGGTTGAGCCGAGTCATGGGCTTGTGGGGCTGTTACATGCCTGCCGGGGCAGTCTTGATGCTGTGGGCTGGCGCTGCCTGGTTGGCAGTTGGTTCCTGGCGTACCTTGTGGGTGGTTCTGGGCATATTGACGGTCATTTTCATGGTCCTGACCTTTCTGCTGGTGCCGCCAGACTCTCAGACTCAAACCAGAAGTGCAGCACAGCATGCCTCCGCTCATCGCTGGTCCAGTCTGCTGCGCACCACTTTAAGTTCCGGCCGGGTTTGGTTGCTGGCCTTGGCCTTCGGTGTGTATGCCGCACAGTGGGCGGCGGTCGTCGGTTTTATGCCCACTATTTATAACCAGGCAGAGATAGCAGTCGGCACCGCCGGTTTGCTGACGGCCCTGATTGCGGCCGGGAATGTCGTGGGAAATCTGGGCGCAGGGCGTTGTCTGCATGCGGGTATTCCGCCCCATAGGCTGCTGCAAGCAGGCTATTTGGGTATGATCGCGTGTGCTATCGTTGCGTTCGGGCTGACACAAAGTTTGGTGGTTCAGTTTGTCGCCATCCTGCTGTTTTCGATTGTGGGTGGCTTAATTCCCGCTACCTTGTTCTTCCTGGCAGTCACGGCAGCCCCCTCGCCAGAGACCACCTCAACCTCGGTGGGCTGGGTGCAGCAATGTTCTTCATTGGGGCAGTTTGTAGGGCCGCCTGTTGTGGCATCGGTTGTGCATGTTTTGGGCGGATGGCAGTGGGCCTGGATCGCGACAGTTGGTTTTGCTGTTTTGGGCTTGATCATTGCCTGGTGCTTGTCTCGATTGGTTCTGCCAAATGGCCGTTAAGCGTTGCTCTGATCGGAGTCGGGTCGTCTGAATCAGATCATGAAGGAGCCAGCTCGATAATGCTGGCTCTGTTTTTTTTGAGGGGAAAGCAGCAAGATGCTCGCCAGTAATGTCCAGGTCACAAGAGATGAGTTGGTCGATCTTTTGGCCGCCTCGCATGAGTCTTTGAATTTCGAGAACTGCACCTTTGATGATGAGGATCTGTCGGGTCTGGAACTGGACGGTGTGCAGTTTTCGGGCTGCAGCTTTTTGAATACCCGCTTTGCACGGGCGCATCTGCAAGACACAGTCTGGCAACGCTGCAAGCTGGGACAAGTGGATTTCAGCCTGGCTGATTTAAGTTCGGCGCGCTTTCGGGTGTGTGATCTGCACTTGAGCAAGTGGGTGCGTGCCCAGATTGCTTCCATGCACATCGAGGACTCCAAACTAAGCGGGGCCATCTTCAACGAAACCCGTGGTCTGGATTTGAGTCTGCGTGAATGCAAGCTGGTCGGTGCCACCTTGCGTGCGATTAACTTCCGTAAACAAAATCTGGTGCAACTGGATTTCTCCGATGCCGATCTGGGCGGCTGCAATTTTCAGGATGCCGTATTTGAAGGCGGCAGCTTGAGGGGCGCCAGCCTGAGAGGGGTGAACTTCAAGGGAGCAGACCTTCGCAGTGTGGAACTGGGCAGCATCACCTTGTACGACTTGAATAACTCTTTCCAAGGCGCATGTTTGTCCGTAGAGCAGGCCGTCCAGCTGGTCAGCTCCATGGGCGTGCAGGTTCAGTAAGACCTGTGTGTCGTACAAGTACCCAGTGATGTTTTAAGGCAGATATCTGGAGCTTCTTTTTCCTGACAGGCAGACTGAACGTTTGCCTTGGAAAGGGAGAAGGGCATATGTCCTTGGCCGTTTTAAATAGCTGCGCTTTGTCGGGCCTGGATTTTATAGACGTGCGTGTCGAGGCGCATGTCGCTCCAGGATTACCCGCCTTCCATATTGTTGGTTTGCCCGATGCCGGTATTCGCGAAAGCCGGGAGCGCATACGCGCCGCCTTGCAAGCCAGTGGTTTTGACTTTCCTGCAGCCCGACTGACCATCAATCTGGCGCCTGCTGATTTGCCCAAGGATTCGGGGCGCTTTGATTTGCCCGTGGCTTTGGCAATTTTGCTGGCCAGCGGCCAACTTAGCCGTCCAGACGACAAGCAGCGTGAGCAGGCTATTACAGGCCTGGAGCGTTACGTCATGGCCGGAGAGCTGTCTTTGACCGGAGCCGTGGTTCCGGTTCAAAGCGCCTTGACGATCGCCTTGGGTATGGCGCGTCGGCATCCGGAACTTTGTTTGCTTTTGCCCGCGCAGAGTGCTGAAGTTGCCGCCCATGTTCCTGATCTGCAGGTCTGCGGGGTTGCCAGTCTGGCTGAGGCAGCGGGGTATCTGCGAGGGGACAAGGAACTGGAACCTGCGCTGGCCAAGCCTTGGGCAGAGCCGAATGATGTTCAACAGCTTTGTTTGTCGGACGTGCAGGGACAAGCTTTGGCGTGTCGTGCCTTGGAAGTAGCTGCGGCTGGTGGACATAGCCTTTTGTTGAATGGCTCGCCGGGTGTGGGTAAAACCATGCTCGCTCAACGCCTGCCGGGTTTATTGCCTGATCTGGATCGGTACGCTCAGCTGGAAGTGGCCGCCTTGTATTCCTTTGTGCAAGAGCAGGACTTTTTCAGCAGGCGACCGCCTTTTCGCGCCCCGCATCATAGCGTGTCGACTCCTGCCTTGATTGGCGGGGGAAGCCGCCCAAGGCCAGGGGAGGTTTCGCTGGCGCATCATGGAGTGCTGTTTCTGGATGAGCTGCCCGAGTTCAGCCGGCGCTCTCTGGAGGCCTTGCGAGAGCCTCTGGAGCAGGGCTGCGTACATATTTCTCGTGCGCAGAAGCAAGCAGTCTTCCCGGCACAATTTCAATTTGTGGCTGCCATGAATCCATGTCCCTGTGGCTGGGCGGCAAGTCGCCATCGGGCGTGTCGATGTTCTCCTGCTCAACGAGAGCTGTATCGGCAGCGCCTATCGGGGCCGATGCTGGACAGAATTGATCTTTTGGTGACCTTAAGCGAGTCCGATCCGGAGCGTGATCAGGCCGCTCAGGCATCCAGTCAGGTCAGGCTGCGGGTACAGGAGGCGATCGAGAGGCAGTTGGCACGCCAGACGGTACGTAACGCTCGTCTATCGGTAGCGAGTTTGAAGGAGTATGGGCGTTTGTCTGCGGAGGCCTTGCAACTGCTGGCCAGTGCACGCAAACGCTGGCATTGGTCTGAGCGCGTGCAGGGTAGAGTCTTGCGGGTGGCGCGGACAATTGCGGATCTGGCCGGAGTAGATCAGATTGCCAGACCGCATATTGCCGAAGCATTGCAGTTCAGGCCTGAGTTGCCGTGAATCCGAGCCAACAGGAAGGCGGACGTCGCCAGGTGTGGCAGGATCGGACAAGCTAAGGGCCGACAGGCGCCATGACGCTGACGCGCATCCGGCCGAGGGCACCGTTTCTTGTTTTCCTTGATGGCCTGCCAACAACGGTTCAACTGCAAAAAATCCCTTTGATATCTGGACAATCCTTCAAGAATCACCCTATAATCAAGAGCTTTTCCCCTGTTTGGATCTGTTCTGGCGGCGGGCAAAGAAAAAAATAAGTGCCTGTTTTGGGTCATACAAGTGTCAGCCAGCTTCCTAGGCGACCACCCGCAGACACAAATTAGTCGAGTAATTTCATGCCTAAAATGAAAACCAAAAAAAGCGCCTCCAAGCGCTTTGTGGTTCGTGGTAGCGGTTCCATCAAGCGGGGCCAAGCGTTCAAGCGTCACATTCTGACCAAGAAGACGACCAAGAACAAACGTCAGTTGCGCGGTGCCGTCGAGGTT
Source organism: Alcaligenes sp. 13f (assembly GCF_020496585.1). Lineage (NCBI taxonomy): Bacteria > Pseudomonadati > Pseudomonadota > Betaproteobacteria > Burkholderiales > Alcaligenaceae > Alcaligenes > Alcaligenes sp. 13f. Next base: position 22,383 of record NZ_JAHKKC010000007.1, on the reverse strand, counting down.
CATAAAGCCGACGTCGCTTCCGTAAAAGCAATGATGCCTTTCGCTTGATTAGGGAGAATCGAACATGTCACGAGTAAAACGCGGTGTTAACGCACGCGCACGCCATAAGAAAGTAATTGCCCAGGCCAAAGGTTTTCGCGGCCGTCGCGGTAATGTATTCCGTATAGCCAAACAGGCTGTCATGAAGGCAGGTCAGTACGCCTACCGTGACCGCCGTAACAAGAAACGCGTATTCCGCTCGCTGTGGATTACCCGTATCAACGCAGCTTGCCGCGAACTGGGCATGAGCTACAGCCAGTTTATCGCCGGCCTGAACAAAGCCTCCATCGCTTTGGACCGTAAGGTTCTGGCTGACTTGGCTGTTAAAGACAAGGCAGGTTTTGCTGCTGTTGTTGCACAGGCTAAGAACGCTCTGGCTGCTTAAGCGGTATCTGACTGTATAGTTCACAAACGGGGCCTTTGAGGCTCCGTTTGTTTTTGGAAAGTAACACGCCATGACTTCCTCTCACGACGATCTGATTGCCCAGGCTCGGGCCTTATTTGAGCAGTCTCAGGACGCCGCCTCGCTGGAAAACGCTAAAGCTCGATTTTTGGGTAAACAAGGTGCCATCACTGCCTTGATGAAAGGCCTTGCCCAGATGGAGCCGGAGCAGAAAAAAGCAGCAGGTGCCAGCATCAATGTGCTCAAGCGCGAAATTGAAGATCTGCTGAACGATCGTCGTGCTGCCCTGGCGGCAGAACAATTGAACCAGCGACTGGCTCAAGAACAGATTGATGTGACTTTGCCCGGCCGTGGTCGTGGCACCGGTGGTATTCACCCGGTGATCCAGACCTGGCAGCGTGTCGAAGCCATTTTCCGCTCTATCGGTTTCGATGTGGCTGACGGCCCCGAAATCGAAAATGACTGGACAAATTTTACCGCTCTGAATAATCCGGAGAATCACCCCGCTCGTTCGATGCAAGACACGTTCTATATCGATATGAACGACGAGCAAGGTTTGCCCTATTTGCTGCGCACGCACACCAGCCCCATGCAGGTGCGTTACGCCCGCATGAATCAGGCACCTATCAAGGTTATTGCCCCCGGCCGTACCTATCGTGTCGATAGTGATGCCACCCACTCGCCCATGTTCCACCAGGTGGAAGGGCTGTGGATTGCCGAGGATATTTCCTTTGCTGACCTGAAAGGCGTTTACACGAACTTTCTGCGTGCCTTCTTTGAAAGCGACGATCTGGTCGTACGCTTTCGACCTTCTTTCTTCCCCTTTACCGAACCATCCGCCGAGATTGACATGATGTTCTCCTCCGGTCCCAACAAGGGCCGTTGGCTGGAGATCTCCGGTTCCGGGCAGGTTCACCCGCAAGTGGTGCGCAATTTCGGTTTGGACCCAGAGCGTTACATCGGTTTCGCCTTCGGTTCCGGACTGGAGCGCCTGACTATGTTGCGCTATGGTGTTAACGATTTGCGCCAGTTCTTTGAAGGCGATCTGCGCTTTCTGAAGCAGTTCAATCGTTGATTCCTACTTCGCGCCGCTGGGCCTCTTAGGCCCGGTCGGTTCCGGTATACGCCGTTTTACGTCTCCATCTTTGCATCATGCTATTTTCCGAATCGTGGCTGCGCCGCTTTGTGAATCCCAAACTGGGAACTGAAGAACTGGGTCATCAATTGACGATGGCTGGCCTGGAGGTTGAAGAAATTCAAGCCGCCGCGCCAGCGTTCGAGAATGTTGTCGTTGGCTTTGTTGCCGAGATTGCCCCTCATCCCGACGCTGACCGCCTGCGCGTATGCCAGGTCGATGACGGCTCGGGCAAGCTGCTGCAGATTGTGTGCGGTGCGCCCAATGCGGCTCAAGGCATCAAGATCCCGGTCGCCCGTGTTGGTGCAGAACTGCCCGGTGGCATGAAAATTGGCCCGGTCAAAATGCGTGGCGTGGAGTCCGCCGGCATGTTGTGCTCGGGTCGCGAACTGGGGCTGTCGCAAGATCACGATGGTTTGCTGGTACTGGATGCAGACGCGCCGGTAGGCCAAAGCCTGCGTGAACTGCTGGATCTGGACGACCAGATTATCGAATTGAAATTGACGCCTAACCGTGCGGACTGCCTGTCCGTGCTGGGTGTGGCGCGTGAAGTGGCCGCTCTGACGGGCGAACCACTGACACTGCCAGACTTCACACCTGTTCCTGTCACGATTGAAGATCGCGTTTCCGTTACCGTGAAAGACGCTGATCTGTGCGGCCGTTTTGCCGGCCGTGTGATTCGTGGCGTCAATGCGCGTGCCAAAACCCCGGACTGGATGAAAACCCGTCTGGAGCGCAGCGGCCAGCGTTCGATCTCTGCTTTGGTGGACATCTCCAATTACGTCATGCTGGAACTGGGCCGTCCTACGCACGTGTTCGATTTGCAGCACGTACAGTCTGGTCTGGAAGTGCGTTGGGCACGTAAAGGCGAACAACTGGAGCTGCTGAGCGGTTTGAACGTCGAGCTGGATACCGATGTTGGCGTGATCGCGGTTAACGATGTACCGCAAAGCATGGCCGGTATCATGGGCGGCGAACAAAGTGCCGTCACGCTGGACACGACGGATGTGTATCTGGAAGGGGCTTTCTGGTGGCCAGAAGCCATCATGGGCCGTGCCCGTCGCTACAAGTTTTCTTCCGATGCCAGCCACCGCTTCGAGCGTGGCGTGGACTTCGACTCCATTACCCAGCATCTGGAACGCACCACAGCATTGATTCTGGAAATCTGCGGTGGCAAGGCCGGTCCTATGGATGATCAGGTTGTGGCCTTGCCCGAGCGCAAGCCAGTGGCCATGCGCCTGGATCGCTGCCGCCGTGTTCTGGGTATTCCTCTGGATCAAAAGCAGGTTGAAAGCATCTTCACCTTGCTGGGCCTGGACTTCTCGGTGGCTGACGGTGTCTTTACGGTCAACCCTCCCAGCTTCCGTTTCGATTTGACGATTGAAGAAGACCTGATCGAGGAAGTGGCCCGTATTTACGGTTTTGAAAATATTCCTGACCTGCCTCCGGTCGCCGCCGCGCAAATGCGTGTGCCGGTCGAGTCCTTGCGTGGCCCGCACGCCTTGCGCGCTGTGCTGGCTGCCCAGGACTATCAGGAAGTGATCAACTTTTCCTTTGTGCAGGAGTCCTGGGAAAAAGACATTAATGGGCAGGCTGATCCTATCCGTTTGCTGAACCCCATTGCCAGCCAGTTGGCGGTGATGCGTAGCAGCCTGATTCCGGGTCTGCTGGCCAATATTGAACGCAACGCCAACCGTCGTCAGTCGCGCGTGCGTGTGTTCGAGTTCGGCCGTGTCTTCATGCGCGATGCTTCCCAAGAAAACGGTCCTTTGACTGTGGCGGGTATTCATCAGCCCAACCGCATTGCGGCCGCTGCCTGGGGGCCTGTTGTGACTGAGCAGTGGGGTCAGCCTGATCGTCTGGTTGACTTTTTTGATGTCAAGCGCGATCTGGAAACCTTGTTGGGCCAACGTGCTGCTCAAGTTCGTTTCGAGCCTGAGGCTCACCCCGCCTTGCATCCAGGCCGTAGCGCCAGTGTGAAGCTGGATGGTAAAACCATAGGTTGGATTGGTGAAATCCATCCTCAGTGGTTGAGCGAATTTGGCCTGAATCAGGCACCCGTGGTCTTTGAGGTAGATGTAGATGCCATCTCTCACGACGACGTAGTGCATGCTCAGGAAGTATCCAAGCAGCCTGTGGTGCAACGAGATCTGGCAGTTTGGCTGGATAAGGACGTATCCTATCAAGCTGTGCTGGATACATTGAACCAGGTGCGTAGCACGGCAGCACAAGCAGCCATCGTCAAGGACATTCAGTTGTTTGACGTCTGGCGCGACAAGAACGATGCATCGGAAAAGAGTCTGGCGATTCGTTTCTGGCTGCAAGACAGCGCAAGCACGCTGGATGATGAACGCGTGGAGCAATGCCTGGAGGTATTGTTGGCGGCACTGGTATCCGCGCATGGCGCACGGGCAAGGGCATAAGGAGACACAATGAACGTAGAGCGTACTTTGACCAAGGCGGATTTGGCCGAACTCTTGTTTGAGCGTGTTGGCTTGAATAAACGTGAAGCCAAAGATATTGTGGATACCTTCTTTGCCGAGATCCGCGATTCTTTGGCCGATGGCGTAGAGGTCAAGCTGTCCGGTTTCGGTAATTTCCAGGTACGGGACAAACCCCCGCGTCCTGGCCGTAACCCCAAGACTGGCGAAGTGATCCCTATCTCGGCCCGCCGAGTGGTGACTTTCCATGCCAGTCAGAAGCTCAAAAGTGTAGTCGAAGGGGCGCCGGTGGCGCCTGAGGATGACCAGGACTGAGCCTTGGTACGTTTGCGTACAGTTTTGCCTGACTGAACGTGTAAAATCACTCCTATTGTCGATGAGCATCAGTGGCCATGAGCACAAACGAAAAGACGGCGACCTTGCCACCTATCCCTGCCAAGCGTTATTTCACAATCGGTGAAGTCAGTGAGCTTTGCTTGGTCAAGCCCCACGTCCTGCGTTATTGGGAGCAGGAGTTTACGCAGTTAAAGCCCGTCAAGCGACGCGGTAACCGACGTTATTACCAGCACCATGAGGTGCTGCTGATACGCCGGATTCGCGGCTTGCTGTACGACGAAGGCTTTACGATCAGTGGTGCGCGCAATCGTCTGGGCGATGGTCCGGATATGCCTTTTGATCAGGAAGCCGCTGTGCGACTGACCGGTCAGGAGATGCAGGCCTTGCGCACCAATCTGGGCCAGATCCAGGCGATGCTGGATCAAGCCTTGGCGATGACGGATCCGGGCTCGGCCCAGTAAACCGGGATTGTTCAGCAGGAATGAAGGTCGGCCTTGGGGCCGGCCTTTTTTCATGGAAGGGATAAGCAGTGAACTTGCGTCGTCAGGCTTTAAAGGCCTTGTTAGTGCAAGAACCGGCTGCCAAGCTGGCAGCGGTACGAGCGATTGCACATGGCTTGCCCGTAGGGGCGGATGAACATTTGGAGGAGCCGCCAGGCGTGCCTGGACGGCCCGAGGGTTTGCGTTTTGTGAGCCCTCAGCAGGTGCCTAAACGTTCGGTGCGGACTATCCAGGGGCGAGCAGCCTTATTGCATTCCTTGGCGCATATTGAATTCAATGCCATCAATCTGGCTTTGGATGTGCTGTGGCGTTATCCCGGGTTACCCGACGCATTCTATGCAGGTTGGTTGCAGGTGGCGGTGGAGGAGGCGTTGCATTTTGAACTGCTTGGCAACCATCTTCAAACGCTGGGTGTCCGCTATGGGGACTTGCCTGTCCATGATGGCTTGTGGGAGATGGCAGAGCGAACGCGCTTTGATCTGCTGGCGCGTATGGCTTTGGTGCCCCGTACTCTGGAAGCGCGAGGCCTGGATGCTTGCCCCCTGGTGCACCGGAAGCTGCTGGACGCCGGTGATGAAAAAGCCGCTGCGATTATTGCCATCATCTTGCGCGATGAAGTCGGGCACGTGGCCTTGGGGAATTACTGGTATCGCAAAGTGTGTCAGGAGCAAGGTCTGCCTGATTTTGACACCTATGGCGAGTTGGCGCAGCGCTATCGTGCACCGCGTTTGCGCGGCCCCTTTAATCGCGAAGCCCGCCTGGAGGCGGGCTTCACTGTCGAGGAAATCGACGAGCTGGAACGGCTGGATGCCGCTTTCAAGAGCGGGTTGCCGACGAGTTAACTTCGGTATTGGGCTTGGGCAGGTTATCCAGCTGCCCGAAACTGACGATGCGGCCAATATACAGAACGGGGCCTTCCGGTGCACCGCTATTGGAGCCACCTTCCGTTTCCAGTGTCATTTCAAAAATCTGCTCATCTTCCACGGTGCCTATCAAGGCTGCAGGAACGGTGATGGGGCGATTGGGATCAATCAAACCCAATGAACGAATTTGTGTGCCGCGTGGGGTGTGTGTCCATAGCTGTACCGACTGAGTTGCTTTGACTTCAGTGCTGACCTTGGGTACCAGCAGGACATTGCCTTGTGGGTCCACCGTTGCAATCCAGGCCGGAGTAGAGGATTGGCCAGGGGCTTGCAGGATGGCCGCCTGACGTGGCTTCATTTCTATGACGTTGATGGGTGGCTCTGAATTCATGTTCATGAGCAAGGCAATCACCAGACCCAGAATCACGACCGCTGCCAAACCGCCCAATAAAATCGGCAGGGGCATGGCAAAACCACGAGACTGGCGTTCTCCTTCGACAGCTTCGGGTTTGCGTTTCTTCTCTACCGCGACAGGTTCAGGCTCGCTTTTAGTGGGTTTTTTCTTGTCGGCCACTTTGCTCGGGGCAGCCGGCGCTGGCTCGGGGGTGAGAGCAGCGGCCTTCGTGGCTGGGTCGGAGTCTGCTCGTAACAAGGTGGGGAAGGGCGGCGTGTGATCGTCGGCCTTGTCGTTCGAACTGTTGGCGGACCAGCGAGGTTCCGTGCGGGTGGCAGCTTCTACTTTAGTCGTGCTGTCTGCAGGAGCGCTGGTCTTGATGCTCGGTTCCTGGCGTTCCGGCTTGCTGGCGGGAGCATTCGCATTGGGGCTGGTGCTTTCCGGTTTGGATGTTGCTTCCGTGGCAGCGGCTGTGCTGCCAGCCTGTCGGCGTGCAGCGGGTGGCGGCAAGCCCAAGGTATGGTGAATGTGAGCCAGGCTAGTGGGCGCAGGCAATGTTGGGGTCAGGCAATCCACCAGTTCCAGCCAGGCTTGTTCCCAAGCCAAAGCCAGACGCGCAGCCTGATCGTTCTGCTGCATCAGAGTATGAGCTTGAGCCAGTTCGTGCTGACTGAGCAGGCCCAAGGTGTATTCGCCAATCATCACCGCATGGCGCGGATCGTTGGCATTGCCTTCATTGATCAGGGGAGTGAGCTGCTGCAAGCCATGCTGAACCACCGCGCGCAATTGGGCGGGGGAGCGGTTTAGTTGAGGGCCCAGTTGCTCGTAGCTATTGCCATGCAGATAAGCATGGATCATGGCGCGTTGACTGGTGCCGTCCAGCTTGCCCAGGGCAGGGATGAAACGCTGACCGGCTTGTGGTTGGATGGCGGGAAGGGCGTAATTGTTGTCGCCGCTTTGCGTGCGTTGGCGCAGGCGAGCCAGCAGCCTGAAGCGCAGAATGCTGTAAATCCAGGCGCGCCCCTCGCCCAAATCGGGGTCATAGCCGGCAGCGTTCTTCCACAGCAAGACAAAGCTATCGCGCAGAACCTCTTCGGCATCGATGCGGCGGCCCAATACGGCCTGGCCCAAAGCCAGCATCAAGGGTGCTTCCTGATCGTACAGCACATCCAGCGCCTGGCTGTCTTGTGCGGCTAACTGATCCAGGGAAGAAGAATACGAAAAAGAAGAAGACGGCATGGATGGATTTTGCACGGTAAAGGGATTCATGAGCCAGATGTCCGGTATCAGGCGCTGTTTTCATTCTGTCCGCACCTGTTTCAGACAAGCAGGTATTGTATGCCTTTCGCTGAAGGCTTGAAGGTAACAAAGTGCTGGATTGCCAGCATTTTCTTTGCAGTGGCTAGACGTGAATTTCCTGATTTTCAGCACGGAATGCTTTGTGGTGGGGGCCATTGCTTTCACGACTGTGGTTTGCAGGCCAATAATCAGCCAAACAAGCACGCCGACGGCAGGGTCTTGGCAGGGATGAGCAGTGCAAAAGGCTATACTTATTAGTTATGCGCTGCCTGAGTGTTGTTGATCTTTACTTAGGCAAAGAGCCTCATTTCTGTATTCGCATCAAGGACATAGCAGGGGCCTACCTGCCAGTGGAAAGCGTTTGCGCTTGTCCTGCCTTGATTTCAGCTTTGTGCTGCAACTTATTTTTAAGCTGTCCGTGGTTCTTCGGCTTTGTGCTGATGGACACGGACCTATTGCGTGTGCCTCCTCGTCCTGAAGTGCTTGATGGTGTCTCCGGTGGTCTGAGCACCCTGAAATCCTTATTTCCTTACGTTTGGCGATTCAAGACTCGCGTGGTCTTGGCCTTGTCCTGTTTGCTGCTGGCAAAAGTCGCCACAGTGATGATGCCGATCTACCTGAAGCAGGTAATCGATGCGCTGAGCCTGCCCGCTACCGCGCTGATGCTGCCGGTGGCGGCCTTGTTGGGCTATGGCGCCGTACGTCTGGCCTCCAGCGCTTTTGGGGAAATACGAGATGCCTTGTTTGCCCGAGTCACGCAAGGCTCGGTGCGCCTGATTGCGAACCACGTCTTTCGGCACTTGCTGGATCTGTCCTTGCGCTTTCATACCGAACGGCAGACGGGTGGTTTGAGCCGGGATATTGAACGGGGCACCAAAGGTGTCAGCTTTCTGCTGAATTTCCTGGTCTTTAATATCCTGCCTACCTTGCTGGAAATTGCACTGGTCTGTGGCATCTTGCTCTGGCGTTACGACTGGGCCTTTGCGGCGGTGACCTTGGGGACGATTGCTGCCTATATTGTGTTTACCTTGCTGGTGACCGAGCGGCGCATGCGTTATCGACGAGCCATGAATGACTTGGACAGTCGCGCTAATTCCCGCGCGATTGATGCCTTGCTCAACTACGAGACAGTCAAATACTTTGGTAACGAGGACTACGAGATCAATCGCTATGACCAGAATATGGGCAAATGGGTCCAGGCTGCCGTGCGTAATCAGGTCTCCTTGAATCTGCTCAATATTGGCCAGGCTTCGATTATCAGTGTCGGGGTGACGGCCTTGCTGTTCATGTCGGCGCAAGGTGTGTTGGCCGGGACCATGACTGTAGGTGATGTTGTACTGGTGTCTGCCTTTCTGACCCAGCTTTATGCGCCTTTGAACTTTTTGGGCTTTGTGTACCGCGAGATCAAGAATTCCCTGGCCGATATGGAGCGCCTGTTTTCCTTGCTGCGTCGCAAGCAAGAGGTGAAAGATGCGCCGAATGCCCAGGTCTTGTCCTGTGAGCAGGCAGGTGTTCGTTTCGAGAACGTCAGCTTTGCCTACGACAGCCGCCGCAAAGTCATCCAGAACCTGAGTTTCGAGATTCCCGCAGGCAAGACTGTAGCGGTTGTGGGCTCGTCGGGCGCGGGTAAGTCCACCTTGTCGCGCCTTTTGTTCCGTTTCTACGATGTGACGGAAGGCCGCATCCTGTTCAATGACCGTGAGCTGCGCGAATGGACGCAGGAGAGCTTGCGCCGTCATATCGGTATCGTTCCCCAGGACACCGTCCTGTTCAACGATACGATTTTGCACAATATTGCCTATGGCCGTCCCGAGGCCAGCAAAGAGCAAATCGTGGCTGCGGCCCGTGCCGCCAGTATTCATGACTTCATCGAAAGCTTGCCCGATGGTTACGAGACCGTCGTGGGCGAACGTGGCTTGAAGTTGTCCGGGGGCGAAAAACAGCGTGTGGCCATTGCCCGTACCTTGCTGAAGAACCCGCCGGTGCTGATTCTGGATGAAGCCACCAGTGCGCTGGATACGCGCACGGAACGGGCGATTCAGGCGGAGTTGAACGAGATTGCCCGTGACCGCACCACCTTGATCATTGCTCACCGTCTTTCCACGATTACGGACGCGGATTTGATTCTGGTTCTGGAGCGCGGACAGATCGTGGAGCAGGGCACACACAGCGAGCTTTTAGCCCTGGATGGCGCCTATGCCCGTATGTGGAATATCCAGCAAAGTCTGGAGGGATAATTTGACCATATAGTACCAAAGCGGTACTATATGGCTCTACGACCTGTTCAGAGAGAAGGAATGCTGCGAATCAGTAAAATCATTGATTACGGCACTTTGGTGCTGACACACATGGCTGGCGATCCAGACCGTGTGTTCAGTGCGTCTGACTTGGCCGCCATCCTGGGTTTGGGCCAACCAACTGTCAGCAAGGTGCTTAAACTGCTGGGCCAGCACGAGCTGGTAATCAGCAGCCGAGGCGCACGCGGAGGGTATGTGTTGGGCCGCCCCGCCAAACAGATTAGTGTAGCGCAGATTATTGATGCACTGGAAGATCAACCCTTTGGCTTGACTGAATGTGTAGCTACTCCTGGAGCCTGTTCCGTGGAGTCAGATTGCCATATACGCAGTAATTGGCAACGTATCAACGATATTGTCCGGCGCACCCTCGAAGAGGTCAGTGTTGCAGACATGATACGCGTGCCCGTTAACGAATTTCCCCTGACACACAAGCCGGGTCCCGAATTGAAAAACAGAAACAAGGCGAACACCTCCAACGTGGAGTTAACCGAATGAGTACCGTCAACGAACATCTGGACACCTTCCTCGATCGTGATTACGAGGCAGGCTTTGTCACCGACATCGAGTCTGAAACCATACCGAAAGGTTTGAACGAAGACGTCATCCGTTTCCTGTCCGCGAAAAAACGCGAACCGGAGTTCATGCTGGAATGGCGCCTGGCTGCTTACCGCCAGTGGCTGACCATGAAGTATCCCAAGTGGTCGATTGTGGAATATCCACCTATCGACTTCCAGGACATCAGCTACTACTCCGCGCCCAAGAGCAAGGCCGACGGCCCCAAGAGCCTGGACGAGGTGGATCCTGAATTGCTGCGCACCTATGAAAAACTGGGTGTGCCCTTGCACGAACGCGCTCGTCTGGCCGGTGTGGCCGTTGACGCCGTGTTTGACTCGGTCTCGGTTGCCACCACCTTCCGCAAAGAGCTGGAAGAAGTGGGCGTGATCTTCTGTTCCTTTTCCGAGGCCGTGCGTGAATATCCGGAACTGGTGAAAAAGTACCTGGGTACGGTGGTTCCGCCTAGCGACAACTTCTACGCTGCACTGAACTCGGCTGTGTTCTCCGATGGCTCCTTTGTGTTCATCCCCAAAGGCGTACGCTGCCCGATGGAGCTGTCCACTTACTTCCGTATCAACGCCCGTGACACCGGCCAGTTCGAGCGCACCTTGATCATTGCGGAAGAGGGCGCTTCGGTCAGCTACCTGGAAGGCTGTACGGCGCCGATGCGCGATGAAAACCAATTGCACGCAGCGGTCGTGGAACTGGTCGCGTTGGACGACGCCAAAATCAAGTACTCCACCGTACAAAACTGGTACCCCGGCGACAAGGACGGCGTAGGCGGTATTTACAACTTCGTCACCAAGCGCGGCGAATGCCGTGGCGCACGTTCGCACATCTCCTGGACGCAGGTTGAAACCGGCTCGGCCATTACCTGGAAATACCCCAGTGTGGTGCTGCGCGGCGACGACTCCCAAGGCGAGTTCTACTCGGTTGCTCTGAGCAACCACCGCCAGCAAGCCGATACCGGCACCAAAATGATTCATATGGGTCGCAATACCCGCAGCACGATTATCTCCAAGGGGATTTCGGCTGGCCAAGGTATTAACACCTATCGCGGCCTGGTTCGTATTACCCCCAAGGCAGAAAATGCCCGCAATTACACCCAGTGTGATTCGCTGCTGATTGGCAAGCGCTGCGCTGCACACACCTTCCCCACGATGGAAGTGCAGAACCCCAGCGCCAGTGTGGAACACGAAGCAACTGCTTCGCGCATTGGCGAGGACCAGCTCTTTTACGCCATGCAGCGCGGCCTGACTGCCGAAGATGCCGTCTCCATGATCGTGAACGGCTTTTGTAAAGAAGTGATTAAAGAATTGCCCATGGAGTTTGCGGTCGAAGCACAGAATTTGCTCGGCGTCAGCTTGGAAGGCAGTGTAGGTTAAGGAGAATAATGAAATGCTGACGATTAAAGATTTGCGCGCTTCGGTTGAAGATAAACCTATCCTTAAAGGCCTGAACCTGGAAATCAAACCCGGTGAAGTCCACGCCATCATGGGCCCGAACGGCTCGGGCAAGAGCACCTTGTCCCAGGTTCTGGCTGGTCGTGAAGACTACACCGTGGAAGGTGGTTCGGTTGATTGGCTGGGGCAGGACCTGCTGGAAATGAAGATTGAAGACCGCGCCCGTTCCGGTCTGTTCCTGGCATTCCAGTACCCCATCGAAATTCCCGGTGTGTCCAACGCCTACTTCCTGCGTGCTTCCGTGAACGCCGTGCGTCGTCATCAGGGCTTGCCCGAGCTGGACGCCATGGACTTCCTCAAGCGCGTCAAAGAGGAAATGAAGACGGTTGGCATGCGTGAAGAGTTTCTGTACCGCTCCGTGAACGAAGGCTTTTCCGGCGGCGAAAAGAAACGCAACGAAGTTCTGCAAATGAGCCTGCTGGAGCCCAAGCTGGCCATTCTGGACGAAACCGACTCCGGTCTGGATATTGACGCTTTGCGCGTGGTTGCCGACGGCGTGAACCGTCTGCGTTCCCCCGAGCGTTCCTTGCTGGTGATCACTCACTACCAACGTCTGCTGGACTACATCGTGCCTGACTTTGTGCACGTGTTGGCCGGTGGCAAGATCATTCGTTCCGGTGGCCGTGAATTGGCTCTGGAACTGGAAGAGCGTGGCTACGGCTGGGTGCTGGAACAAGCAGCCGCCGAACAAAAAGCCAAGGGAGCTGCGGTATGAGTCTGCCGGATTGGGTCAACAGCTTTGCCGCTCAGGCTGCACAAGCACCTGGAGCCGGCCTGCCATGGCTAAGCGCTGTGCGTCAGCGCGCGCTGGATCGTTTCGCACAAGAAGGCTGGCCAACTACGCGTATTGAAGCCTGGCATCACACCTCTTTGGCTTTACTGGAACAACAAAGCTTTGCGCCTCAGAAGTCGGCTTCGGCCGCAGAACTGGTGGCGTCGGTACGCCAGCAAGAAGACGGGTACTTTCTGGTCTTTGTGGATGGTCACTACGATGCGGCCTTGTCGCACCTGAACGAGTTGCCAGCAGGCGTGCGTTTGTCCGCGCTCAGTACCTGTCTGGAACAAGATGCAGACTGGTTGCAGCAGGCTTACGGGGACGAGTCCCTGGGCGCCTCGACCGCCGCCTTGAACCTGGCTTTGGCCCAGGATGGCGCTGCCTTGCACATTGCTGCTGGCAAGCATCTGGAGCAGCCTGTTCATCTGGTTTTTGTGCGCACCCAAGGTGGCAGCGCCAGCTTCACGCGTAACCTGATTTCTCTGGAGTCTGGTGCCAGCGCAACGGTGGTTGAACACTATGTAGGTCAGGAAGGAACGGATGCTTCCTTGAGCAGCGTCGTGACTCGCCTGAACGTGGCGCCTGATGCCAACCTGACGCATATGAAGTTGCAGCAGGAAGCGCTGCAAGACTTCCACCTGGCTGCAATCGATGTGCAGCAAGGTCGTGGCTCGGTATTCAATTCGCACTCCCTGTCCTTCGGTGCCCGTATTGCCCGTAACGACATTGCTACCGTCTTCAATGGCGAGCGCTGCGAAACCTTGTTCAATGGTTTGTACTTTGTAGACGGCCGCCGTCACGTCGACCACAACACCATCATTGATCACGCTCAGCCCAACTGCCAAAGCCGTGAGTTTTACCGCGGTATTCTGGCCGACACCGCCCGTGGTGTATTCAGCGGTCGTGTATTGGTCGGCAAGGGCGCGGATGGTACGGATTCGGTACAGCGCTCGGACAGCCTGCTCTTGTCCAAGATGGCCCGTGCGGACTCCCGCCCCGAGCTGGAAATCTACGCTGATGACGTCAAGTGTGCACACGGCGCCACGGTGGGTCAGCTGGATGCAGACAGTCTGTTCTATCTGCGTTCGCGCGGCATGACCATGGAAGATGCACGCAATATGCTGATCTACGCATTTGCGGCCCAGTCCCTGGAACGCATTGCTTCCGAGAGCCTGCGTAGCCGTGCCACGGTCGGTATCAACGCTTTGTTGCCTGGCGGTCTTGCCCTTGGAGAGCTTGCATGAATGCGCCTATGCCCGTAACTGCTGCTGGTTTGCTGAATCACCGCGCGGATTTTCCTATCCTGGCTCGCCCTATCCGGGGCCAACGCCTGTCCTATCTGGACAATGGCGCGACGACGCAAAAGCCGCGCTCGGTTATTGAAGCCGAGGCGCGATTCTATGAGCAGTCCAATGCCAATATCCACCGTGGTGTGCATTGGCTGTCTCAGCATGCTACTGAGCTGTACGATCAGGCCAGAAGTACAGTGCGGGCATTTCTGAATGCCGCGCGCGACGAAGAAATTGTATTTACGCGTGGCACCACAGAGTCCATCAACCTGGTGGCCTATAGCTGGGGCATGGACAACCTGAAGGCGGGTGATGAAATCCTGCTGACAGGCCTGGAGCATCACTCCAATATCGTGCCTTGGCAGCTTGTGGCTCAACGCACGGGCGCGGTCATTCGCGTGGTGCCTGTGCTGGACAACGGCGATCTGGATCAGGAAGCGTTCAAGCAACTGCTGAACGAGAAAACCCGTTTGCTGGGCTTGGTCCATGTATCCAATGCCCTGGGCACGATCAACCCCGTTGCTGAAATGATCCGTCAGGCGCATGCCGTCGGCGCCAAGGTGCTGGTGGATGGTGCCCAATCCGTTCCCCACGGTGTGGTGGACGTACAGGCTCTGGATGCGGACTTCTACACTTTCTCGGCACACAAGCTGTACGGCCCCACAGGTATGGGGGCCTTGTACGTGCGTTACGAGATTCTGGACAGCATGTCGCCCTGGATGGGCGGCGGTGACATGATCACCACGGTCAGCTTCGAGCAAAGTAATTACGCGCCTGTACCACAGCGTTTTGAGGCAGGTACACCCAATATCGCTGGCGCCATTACCATGGCTGCCGCCATCGATTATGTGATGGGCATAGGCATGCAGCGTATTGCTGATCACGAAGCGCTGCTGCTGGATTACGCCACCGAGGCCTTGCTGGCCATGCCTGGTATTCGCATTATCGGTACGGCCGCACACAAGGCAGGCATCGTGTCCTTCCTGGTCGACGGCATTCATCCGCACGATCTGGGCACCATTCTGGATATGGACGGTGTTGCCGTGCGTGCCGGTCACCACTGTGCCATGCCCTTGATGACGCGCTTTGGCATTCCCGGTACGGTTCGTGCCTCTTTTGCCTTGTACAACGATTACGCTGATATTGACGCTTTGCTGGGCAGCCTGCGCAAAGCTCAAAAACTATTTGGAGTTGGCTAAATGAGCCAGGATTTCAACGGGCTGCGCGAGCTCTACCAAGAGGTCATTTTTGACCACAACCGTAGCCCGCGTAACTTTGAAGTAATAGAAAACGCCAGTCATTTTGCCAATGGCCACAATCCTCTGTGCGGGGATCAACTGGCTGTGTACGCCGTGGTTGAAGACGGCATTGTGCAGAAAGTCAGCTTTGTGGGGCATGGCTGTGCTATTTCCAAAGCGTCGGCATCCTTGATGACCGAAGCCGTAAAAGGCCTGAGTCTGGCCGAGTTTGAGTCTCTTTTTCAAGATATGCACGCCATGTTGACAGAGGCCCATCCCGATCGAGATCTGGGCAAGCTGGAAGTGTTATCTGGTGTGCGTGAATTCCCCGCACGGGTTAAATGTGCCACTCTGGCCTGGCATACCCTGCATAACGCCATCAATCAGGCCAAAGAAACCGCGCAAACCGAATAAAGGCGCAAACAAGCCATGAGCTACTTTGAACGACATGATGTGCTGGTCAGCCGGGATTGTCCGGCTGTCAGTATCCCTTACGGTGCTCCCGTTACGATCGAGGCGGGTTGTACAGCAACGATTACCCAGAAGCTGGGTGGCAGCTATACCGTGATGGTAGAGGGCAACCTGTACCGGATTGAAGGTGTCGATGCCGATGCGCTGGGTTTTGAGTCCCAGGACAAGCCCGAGGTTTTTGTACCCGAGCTGCCCCTGAGCGAAAAAACCATTGAAGACGCCGCCTGGATTGTGCTGGCTAGCGTTTATGATCCGGAGATTCCGGTGGACATCGTGAACCTGGGGCTGGTGTATGCCTGTCACGTGAAACAGACCGGGCCTGAAACCTTTTCCATCACCATGGAAATGACGTTGACGGCTCCGGGTTGCGGTATGGGTACGATGATTGCCGACGAGGCCCGCTACAAGCTGGAGACCATCCAGGGCGTGGAAAAGGCGGTGGTGGACCTGGTTTGGGACCCACCATGGAGCCGGGAGCGCATGAGCGAATCAGCCCGCTTGCAACTAGGGATGCTGTAAAAGAAAAAGCCTGCATATTCTGCAGGCTTTTTTGCATCTGCAGATGCGAAGTAACTGGAAACGTGTGTCTAAGGGGGCTGGGGCCTGTTTGCAATGTCGTTTAACACTGGACAGTAAGCTTTAGCTCAATCCCTTATGTGTCGTTGGGCGCCTGGTCTGGGTCCGCTCTCTGACTACACTAAACTGCTCAAAAAAAATGACTCGATTTCCGCCTGGTATCTATACATAAAAACAATGGCTAAGGCGTTTAAAGTCAGGTTTTCATTAAACCTCATCTTTCCTTTTCTGCATCTCATCAGATCCCTGATACTTCAATTTTCTGCTCGGATAAAACTGAAGCCTATAACTTTTCCTAGGGTTTATGCTTATCTCCCACTAGAGAGATTTGTATGAATTTCGCTTCTTAAGCTCACGTTTCTTTCGTTCAGACCTGAAACCTTCAGGCTTATATAAATAAGAACTCATGTGGCGAACGGAGAATGGAATTTGATACAGATGGAACATAACGATGCTTTTTGAAAGCAGTATCTTGCAGGGCGGGCAGGTTAAACGCCCGCCAATACAGGAAGACTTGGAGTTGAATCAATAAAAGACGAATGGGCACCCGCTTATTGGCTTGTACTTAGGTGCTTTATTTCGTGAGCAGACCTTTACTGAGGCGTCAGGCGATCAATCAAACTGTTCAGGCTGGCATCATCCATTTGGCGTCCTTGAAGCAGATAGAACTCGTACACAAGACGAATCGCTTGGGCCTCAGCTCGAGAACGAAGGCTGAGCTTTTGCTGCACAAACAGCCGCCGGATTTTTAGAATGATCTCTTCCAGGGAGTCCATGTCCACCACGCTGGGATTTGTTTGGGGAGAAGCGAGCTTACCAAGCCTGTCATCGCCGCAAGCCAGCCACTGAATGGGCAGCTTGGAGGCGTTTGCCAACTTAATCAAAGCCAGTCGAGATGGCTCTGTTTTCCCTGATTGCCAGCCTTGTAGTATCAGCTGAGACACACCAACTTTTTCTGCCAGCTTCTGTGCTCCCCCTGCCTGCTCAATCGCTAGTTTGATTCGTTCCGGGAAGTTCAGGAAGCTTTCCTCTACGCTATTTTGACCGGCCTGGCTTAATCGCTTTACTGAGTGTTTGAAATACATTGCCACCTCCAGAGATTGCATGTTCTTGTCGTTATTGGTTATTTGGCCAAGATAGTGCTTGATGGTGATATATACTTGCCTTATTATTCAATTTGAACAGAAAACCAAGTTAACTACACAAGAATTTGCATAAAAAATGTAAATGATGTGGTTTTCTTACTTTTGTTTTAAGAACTTGACTGTTTCGGCAAGATTTTGTGCTTATGCTGAGTGGGGCGCGTCACGGAAGGGATGCGCATCGGGCCTTGAGGGCCAGGAGCAGAAAGACAGAGTGGCCTTGCTAACAGATCGGCTGTAGGCGCGCCAGGTCTTGGGTGAGTAAGAAACACAAAAAAAGACGTTGGTGAGCGCCGGGCAAAGCCGCATGAACGCGTGCAGGCCTACAGGGCAATGATAGCCACGGTTTTGGGGAGAGGGAGGCTTGGTACTGTTGAAAACAGAGAGAATCGTGCTGTTATTCGATAACGGCGATTTGATACAAAAGCTGATCGATGATTTGGCCTTGTGGGGCATACCAGTGCAAGTGCTTACAGTACAAAGTGCGGTGTCATTCACTCACGATGAACAGAGCGATGCAGGTGAGCTGATCATGTTGCACTCTTCGAATGAGGATCTGCTCAGGGATGTGGGGCGCTTGCGGGCTCAGTCTCCCGCAATGGGTTTGGTGGTCCTGCGCTTTGAGGGAACGCTGACTCCTGAACATAGCAGCCTCTTGCTATTGGCTGGCGCAGATATCTGTTTTGATGAACGAACTCACAGTATGGAAGTGCTGGCTAGTATCCAGGCCTTGCGCAGGCGGGAGCTGGCTCTGAGAGCCAAGTATTCGGATGTAAACGACAAGTCCCTGTCGATCGCGCTTTCAGAAAGCCGGTCGAACGGAATCGGTCATGAGCCTGTGTTCGGCTGGGACTTGCTGGAGGACGGGTGGCGCTTGATGACACCACAACGGCATGCCATTACCTTGACAGGGGCGGAGCGACGCGTACTGCGAATACTGCTGGCTGAAAGCCCTGAGCCTGTTGCACGGGAAAAACTGTTGAGCGAAAAGGAAGGGGATCAAACACCTAGCCGCTACATTGATGTCGTCATTAGCCGCTTGAAACGTAAGGTGTCGCAGCACGGCGAGCGTTTGCCCATTCGTTCTGTATGGGGCGTAGGTTATGTGTTTTCTGCTCGTTAGCCAGAATTTGTTTTTTGAGTCGTGAGCAAACCCTGATCGTTTTAAAGAAGGGGAGTGAATAACAGGCTGGGTTATCGCCAGGCATGAAGTTGCCTATGACTTTCGTATTCAAGCGAAGTCATTTCGCAGGCGGCTCCCGGTCCCAGCCTGAGTATTCTGGTGTGTTTTTATCGAAATGAAGCCAATTCAATCAGATTATTCAAACTGGCTTCATCCATTTGTTGCCCCTGGCGCAAGTAGAACTCATAGACCAAGCGGATGATGCGTGCCTCGGCTTCTGGCTTCAAGTTCACGTTTTGACCTTGGAATAGTTGTTGGGTCTTGGCGATGATCTCTTCCAGGATGTCCAGATCAACCAAGGTTGAAGAGGGTTCCGAGGGGGATGGGTTGCCTTCTCCCGAGGCCAGCCAGCTGACAGACAAGTTGCTGGCCTGAGCCATTTTGACCAGGCTGGATCGGGATGGGTCGGAGTTTCCAGAGCGCCAGCTTCGCAGTACAGAAGTGGACATTCCCATTTTGTCCGCCAAGTTCTTGGCTCCGCCTGCACGGGCGATGGCTAGATTTATCCGGTCCGAGAAGTCTTTAAATTCATTTTCCATATGCTTGTGGTCTGGTCTGCCCAAAAGTTGTGGTGGTAAGGGGCCCCAACGGTTTTAATTTACAATTCTGCGTCTTTTTCTTCATGTTCTTGTCAATTATTTTCAATTGCGCCAAGTAATCGCTTGATAGCGACAAGATCTTGTCGTAATATTCTTCCTGAACAGAAAACTAACCGGAAATACGCTTTTTTACACAAAAACGCTAATTTCATGCGATAGCTTATTCTTTTGTCACAAAATCGATTCTCTCGATAAGAACGCGTTGTGCTGCGTCTGCTTCTTTGTGTGAGGCGTGTCGGAGGTAGCGCGCAATCCAGGTAAATGACAGTTTTGCATTGCTTGCTTTTTGGATAGGCAGGTGGCTTTTTTGCGCCCTGCGTTCGGTGATTCTACCTCTTGAGAGTGCGTTTGTGTTGAATGTGCGGCTTTTTGTCCCTCCGCTGAGGATACAAAAAGTCACTTGCTTGGGTGCCTTATGACTAGAACAAAAACAGTGGGGATCGTGTTGGCTATGGCTGTTCTTGCCACATCGAGCAAGGCACAAACGATGCTTGAACGGCTTCAGGAAAATTCAGTTCTGGAACAAGCCGATCATGACGCACCCTTGAGTATTCAGTACGTTGTCGACCGCGTCCTTGCGCGTCACCCCGGGCGGGAAAGTGCCATGGGTTACGAAGCAAGCGCACGCGAGATGATTGATGTTGCCAAGGCTCATTACTACCCGCAAGTTAGCGGAGGTGTTTCAAGTAGCTATGAAAAGTACCGTTCCGGTCGCTATGACGAAAAGGCCCTGCAAAGCCTGGACTTGAACGTACAACAGCTACTTTACGACTTCGGCAAAACCGCCAATTCAGTCAAAAAAGCCGAGTTCGGGGAACTGAAAGCCCAAGCCAGAACGGATTTGGTTGTCGAGCAATTGGTTCGCGAAGCGTCCAACGCGGTACTGGAAGCGGTGCGTTATCAGGGTTTTCTGGATCTGGCCCAAGCGCACGTCCAGGAAGTAGAGCAGCTAACCCGCTTGGTCGAGCAGCGCCACGAAAAAGGTGCCAGCAACCTGTCCGACGTTTTACAAGCGCGCTCCCGCCTGGATTCCGTCCAGGCGCTGGTATTGAACGTCGATGCAGAATATCGCAAATGGTTGCAGGAAATTGCACTACTTGCACAACTTCCTGACGTTAGCGCCGTGTCCTTGGCGCAGTTCCCTCTCGAGCTCAATCAAAGCTGCACGATCTCCCGCATTAACTGGGCGCGTGTTCCAGAAGTGGTGATGGTGGATATGGCTGCCGAAGAAGCGGTGGCTGATGTCGATCTGGCCAGTTCTGAAGAATGGCCAACCCTCTCTTTACAAGCCAATGCCTCCCGCGCTTTGAACGCGACCCCGCTCTATGGCAGTCGTGTCGAGACCGGCATACGCCTGAATTTCTCCATGCCCTTTTATCAAGGGGGAGGCTTGTCGGCGCGTAAACGCGCAGCCTCGGGCGCCTTGCGCGCTGCCAGCGCTGAAAAGTCTCAAGTCCGCCTGCAGGTGGAGCAGCGCCTGGCCGATCAAGTCAATCGTTATCAAGGGCTGGAGCGTCGCAAGGCGCTGCTGGCCAATCGTGTCGTGAACATTAGCGGCACGAAAGACTTGTACAGAAAACAGTATTTGGATTTAGGTACGCGTTCACTGGTCGACTTATTGAATGCCGAACAGGAATACCACCAGGCCCGTGTCGAGGTGTTGAACAGTGAGTTGGATTTGAAAGCTTCGCAGATTGAGTGCGCTTACTCCCAGGGATTGTTGAGCGCTGGATTCAATGTGCCTGCCTTGAATTAACCGTTGTGAAGAGGGGCCTTGTGGCCATTTTTATTATTAAAAGGTTGGGCTATTCATGAAAATGATCCTAGCAGAACGATCGGGAGCGGGAAAGCCAGTACTGGAGACGCAATTAGCGGATCAAGTGCTGGCCACCCCTCATCTCGTCAAATTGAACGCGAGTCCTGGCGATATTGTCAGTATTACCCGCCAAGGAAATAACCTTGTCCTGGTGATGGCCAATGGTCAACAGGTCACCTTGCAAGGTTTCTTCAACGAAAACCCAGACGGCGAACATAGCGAGCTGGTTCTGGAAGATTCAGCCTGCCAACTGTGGTGGCTCAACAGCAGCGGAGAGCTGGTAGAAATCTCCGCCCAGGATGCCGTATTTGCAAATACGGCTCCTGTTGTTTCCGAAACTGTGTGCGCTGCTGCCGCTGGCACTAGCACACCTCCACCGTGGGTCCTTGGCCTGCTGCTGGCTGGCTTGACGGGTGTTGCAATGGCATCCAGTCATTCCTCCGGTGGCTCGGGCGGTAAGGGACCCGTAGATCCTGATGATGGTGACGGTGATGCTGACGCTGATGCTGATGCCGACGCTGATGCGGATGCAGACGCCGACGCTGATGCGGATGCTGATGCAGACGCCGATGCTGACGCAGACGCTGATGCGGATGCCGACGCAGACGCCGATGCTGATGCCGACGCCGACGCCGACGCCGACGCAGATGCTGACGCTGACGCCGATGCAGACGCCGATGCGGATGCGGATGCGGATGCCGACGCAGACGCGGATGCTGATGCCGATGCAGACGCCGATGCAGACGCCGATGCAGACGCCGATGCCGATGCTGACGCAGACGCTGATGCCGACGCAGATGCTGACGCAGATGCAGACGCCGACGCTGATGCTGACGCAGACGCAGACGCTGATGCAGACGCAGACGCAGACGCTGACGCAGACGCCGACGCGGATGCTGATGCGGATGCTGATGCAGACGCCGACGCCGACGCCGACGCGGATGCGGATGCTGACGCGGATGCGGATGCGGATGCTGATGCGGATGCGGATGCGGATGCTGACGCAGATGCGGATGCTGATGCGGATGCTGACGCTGATGCGGATGCTGACGCTGATGCGGATGCCGACGCCGATGCGGATGCTGACGCTGATGCCGATGCTGATGCAGACGCAGACGCGGATGCCGACGCAGATGCCGACGCAGACGCCGACGCGGATGCTGATGCCGATGCAGATGCCGATGCCGACGCTGATGCCGACGCGGATGCCGATGCCGACGCAGACGCTGATGCTGATGCTGATGCTGATGCGGACGCAGATGCCGATGCAGATGCTGATGCAGATGCAGACGCTGACGCCGATGCTGATGCGGATGCAGACGCCGACGCCGACGCCGATGCTGATGCCGACGCAGATGCTGATGCCGACGCGGATGCTGATGCTGATGCGGATGCCGATGCCGACGCGGATGCGGATGCCGACGCCGATGCAGACGCTGATGCTGACGCTGATGCCGACGCAGACGCTGATGCCGATGCCGACGCGGATGCCGATGCTGACGCTGATGCAGACGCCGACGCGGATGCCGACGCTGATGCAGACGCAGACGCCGATGCCGATGCAGACGC